>NZ_JBEZXZ010000320.1:0-6061 GCF_040638275.1 Actinoplanes sp. NPDC026623
CGGGCGGCCAGCGCCGGGTCGTCGTGCCCGGCCAGCAGGCGGCGCGACAGGGACACCTCGCGCAGCCCCCGGCGCCAGTGGCCGGCGGCGGCCGCCACCCGGGCCAGCCGCAGGTGCAGGGCGGCGCGGCGGACCGGGTCGGTGCAGCCGCGGGCGCGGGTGCCGAGCGCGTACGCGTCGTCGACCCGGCCGGCGACGGCGTACGCGTCGATCAGCGCCTCGATCACCTCGATCGACGGTTCGACCAGCGACAGCGAGCGCTCCAGCAGGGTGATCTGGGTGGCGACGGCGCCCTGTGCGGCGGCCCGCCCGGCGGCCGCCGCGAACCGGTCGGCGGCCCGGTGCGGGTCACCGGCGGCCAGCCACAGCTCGCCGGCGAGCCAGTCACCGTCGGCCGAGCCGGACGCCTCCACCGCCTCGGCGGCCCGGCGGGAGAACACCACCCGCTCGATCGGCAGCATCCGGTCCCGCAGCGCCTCGGCGGTCAGCGCGTGCCGGAAGGCGTAGCTCCCGGTGCCGTCGTCGACGACCAGAAGCTGTGCCTCGATCGCCTCGCGCAGGCCCACGAGCAGCTCGTTCTCGTTCAGCCCGGCGACCAGGGCGGCCATCTCGGCGGGGAAACGGCGGCCGAACAGGGTCGCGGCCCGCAGCAGCTCCCGGGTGCGCGGGCCGAGCCGGTCGGCCCGGCCGGCCAGCGTCGCGGCCAGGGTGGTCGGCGGCCCGGCCGGCAGCGGGCCGGTGACCGTCCAGTGCCCACCGGCGTACGCCAGCACGCCGTCGCCGACCATCCCGGCGAGCAGCTCCTCGACGTGCAGGGGTACGCCGTCGGAGGCGTCGCGGAGCCGTTCGTGCACCGCCTCGGGTATCGCGCCGGGGCTCGCGCCGAGGCAGCCCGCGGCGAGCTCGCGGACCGCGCCCTCGCCGAGCCGGCGCAGCTCCAGCACGCCGGCCGCCCGGCGGTGCTGTGCCGCGCGGGCCAGCTTCAGCGCGTCGCATTCGGGGCGCAGGGTGGCGAGCACCAGCAGCCGCTCCTGCCCGGCGTTGTCGATCAGGTAGTCGACGACGGCGAGGGTGTCCGCGTCCGCCTCGTGCAGGTCCTCCAGCACTAGCAGGACGCCGGTCGCGCCGCCCAGGTGGACGATCAGGCGCAGCACCGCCTCGGCCAGCACGACCAGCGACTCGTCGGCCTGCGGGCCGTGCTCGCGGCGCCACTCGGGCACCAGCCGCGACAGCGCCGGCAGGTAGGGCCGCAGCTCGGGCACGTCCAGCGGCCCGGAGCGGCGCAGCAGCGCCAGCAGCGCCTCGCTCAGCGGCCGGAACTGCACGGCCGGCGCGGTGGACCGCCCGCGCAGCACCAGCAGGCCGGCGCCGGCCGCCGCCCGGGACGCCTCGGCGGCCAGCCGGGTCTTGCCGATCCCGGCCTCGCCGAGCAGGAAGATCGCCCCGCCCGTGCCGAGCGGCACGCCGCGGACCAGGTCGAGCAGGGCGGCGAGCTCGTCGCGCCGTCCGACGACGGCGGGACCGCCGAACCGCACCGCGCCGGCGCCGGGTGCCGCGGCCGGCCCTGGCACCGCCACCGACGACCGGTCGGGCTCCAGCTTCGGGTCCTGCCGCAGGATGGCCGTCTCCAGCGCCCGCAGCGCCGGGCCGGGCTCGATGCCGAGCTCCTCGTCGAGCGCGCCGCGCAGCCGGCGGTACGCGGCCAGCGACTCGGCCTGCCGCCCGGCCCGGTAGAGGGCGAGGATCAGGTGTCCGTGCAGCTGCTCGTCGAACGGGTGCTCCCGGCTCAGCCGCTCCAGGTCGGGCAGCGCCTCGACGTGTTCGCCGAGCGCGATCCGGCTCTCGGCGAGGGCCCGGACGGCCCGCAGCCGCAGCTGCTCCAGCCGGGCGGCCTCGTCGCCGAGCCAGCTCAGCTCGGCGACGTCCGCCAGCGACCGGCCGCGCCACAGGCCCAGGGCGGCGCGCAGGTGGCGGACCCGGTCGGCGTGGCCGTCCGCCCGGGCGGCCAGCCCGATCAGCTGCTCGGCCCGCGCGGCGTCGGTGGCGGGCGGCTCCAGCTCCAGCACGTAGCCGGGCGGG
The DNA here is from genome assembly GCF_040638275.1 of Actinoplanes sp. NPDC026623. NCBI lineage: Bacteria > Bacillati > Actinomycetota > Actinomycetes > Micromonosporales > Micromonosporaceae > Actinoplanes > Actinoplanes sp. NPDC026623. The sequence goes on from NZ_JBEZXZ010000320.1 coordinate 2,080, forward strand.
CGGGCCGCGATGGCCTCCCGGCGGCCCAGCACCTGGCGCAGGTGCGAGACGTTGCTCTGCAGCGTGTTGAGCACGGTGGACGGCGGGCTGTCACCCCAGACGATCTCCAGCATCCGGTCGGTGCTCACCACCTGGCCGTGGTGCAGCGCCAGGACCGCGAGCACCGCCTTGCGGCGCAAGCCACGTACCGGCCGCGACGACTCCCCGATCAGGACGTCCACGGACCCCAGAAGTCTCACCTGCATTCGGCCGCCCCCATCCCGCCCGGAGCGAAATGTACTGGCCGGTACACGGCGGCCGGGTGCTCAGTCGCGGACCGGACATGCCCCGTCCCTGTAGGACATCCGACGCATCACACCAGGTGCGGCGCCGTTTCAGCGCCGTTTCAGGGCCCGCTGCTGTGCTGTGGCGAAAGGAGGTGCACATGACGGTCTTCGGCTGGGACATGAGCCACTACGACGCGCCCGGCGTGGGCCCGGCGGTCGCCGAGGGCATCGCGTTCCTCACCCACAAGGCGGGCGGCGACGCCGACGACGCAGAGCTCGGCGCCTGGTGGGGCGGGGTGCGCGGGCTGGATCCGGCGCGGGTGCTGCTCGGCGCCTACTGGGTGCTCTACCCGGGCGACCCGGCCGGCCGGGCCGACAGGTTCCTGGCCCGGCTGGACGCCACCTGCCCCGGCTGGCGCGACCGCCCGTTCCTGCTGCAGGCCGACTGCGAGAAGTGGAACGGCGACCCCGGCACCGTGCCGGGCCGGGCCGACATCCGGGCCTTCTGCGACCGGCTCACCGAGCGGATGCCACGGCTGCGCCCGATCGTGTACGCGCCGAAGTGGGTCTACGGCGACGCCCTGACCGGCCTGGGATACCCGCTCTGGGCCAGCTCGTACGTCAACGGCGCGGGCGCGTTCCGGGCGCTGTACCCCGGCGACGGCTCGTCGCGCTGGGCCGCCTACTCGGGGCAGACGCCCGCGATCCTGCAGTACAGCAGCTCGGCCACGATCGGTGGCCAGACCACGAGCGACGCCAACGCCTACCGGGGCACGCTGGCCGAGCTGATCCGACTGGCGGCCCCGGGCTGGGAGGACACCATGGACTGGACCGACGACGTGATCACCAATCCGGCGTGGCGGGCGGACAGCAAGACCAACCCGACGGTACGGGCGAACTTCGCCATCTACGACGTGTGGAATCAGGCGCACTCGGCCGCCGCGGCCGCCGCCGCCGCCCGTGCCGACGTGGCGGCGCTGAAGAATCAGCTCGCCGCGCTGAACACCGGCCTGGGCGCGGCGATCGCCGCGATCGCCGCCAAGGACGTGGTCGACGAGGCCGCCCTGGCCGAGCACCTGTCGCAGGGCGTGGCGGCCGTCGTCCTGGCCGGCCTGCCCGCCGACCGCGACGACATCACCCCGGCCGAGCTGCAGGAGGCGATCCTCGAGGTGCTGCGCAAGCTGGTGAACTGACGGGCGACGGCGACGGCGACGGCGGCGGCCCGCGGGCCGCCGCCTACGGCTTCGGGCGCTTGTCGACGATGCGGCGCATCTTGCCCATCGAGCGCTCGACGCCGTCCGGCTCGATCACGTCCACGGCGAGGCTCACCCCGATGGTGTTCTTCACCAGCTCGGCGAGCTCGCGGCCGGCCCGCTGCGCCGCGGCGGGCTCGACGCCGGCCCGGCGTTCCACCTTCACGGTCATGGCGTCGAGGCGCCCGTCGCGGGTGAGCAGGCACTGGAAGTGCGGTGCCAGCTGCGGTATCCGCAGGATCAGCTCCTCGATCTGGGTCGGGAACAGGTTGACGCCGCGCAGGATGATCATGTCGTCGCTGCGGCCGGTGATCTTCTCGATGCGGCGCATCGGCCGGGCGGTGCCCGGCAGCAGCCGGGTCAGGTCGCGGGTGCGGTAGCGCACCACCGGCATGGCCTGCCGGCTCAGCGACGTGAGCACCAGCTCGCCGGTCTCGCCGTCGGGCAGCACCTCGCCGGTGAGCGGGTCGATGATCTCCGGGTAGAAGTGGTCCTCCCAGACGTGCAGGCCGTCCTTGGTCTCCACGCATTCGGTGGCGACGCCGGGACCCATCACCTCGGACAGGCCGTAGATGTCGACGGCGTGGATGTCGAGCCGCCCCTCGATCTCGGTGCGCAGGTCCTGGGTCCAGGGCTCGGCGCCGAAGATCCCGACGGCCAGGGAGGTGCCGCGCGGGTCGATGCCCTGCCGCTGCATCTCGTCGACGATGGCGAGCAGGTAGCTCGGCGTGACCATGATGACGTCGGGCCGGAAGTCGTTGATCAGCATGACCTGGCGCTCGGTCATGCCGCCGGAGACCGGGATGACGGTGCAGCCCAGCTCCTCGGCGCCGTAGTGCGCGCCCAGGCCGCCGGTGAACAGCCCGTACCCGTACGCGACGTGCACCCGGTCGCCGGGGCGGCCGCCGGCCGCGCGGATCGAGCGGGCCACCAGCCGGGCCCAGGTCCGCACGTCGTCGGCGGTGTAGCCGACGACGGTGGGCCGTCCGGTGGTGCCCGAGGAGGCGTGCAGGCGGGAGATCCGCTCGCGGGGGACGGCGAACATGCCGAACGGGTAGTTCCCGCGCAGCACGGCCTTGTCGGTGAACGGGAACCGCGCGAGGTCGCCGAGCTCCTTCACGTCCCCCGGATGCGCGCCCGCCTCGTCGAACATCGCGCGGTACGCCGCGACGTTGTCGTAGGCGTGCCGCAGCGACCAGCGCAGGCGCTCGAGCTGGAGCGCGCGCAGCTCGTCGACGGAGGCGCGCTCGATCGGGTCCAGGTCCTCGGGTTTCGGGGTGCGGTCCTGCATGACGATCTCCTGTCGAAACCTCAGCGCCTCGTGCGCAGGCCGTCGAAGGCGACGATGGTGACGGCGTCGGCGAGCTCGCCCGCGCCGCCGCGCCGGGGGCGGTACCACTCGATCAGCGAGTTGACCATGCCGAACATCAGGCGGGCGGCGGTGGCCGCAGCCACATCGTGGCGGATGGCCCCCTCGGCCTGCGCCTGTTCGACCAGCTTGGTGACCTTGGCGTCGAAGATCCGGCGGCGCAGCAGGGCCTGCTGCTCCACCGCCGTGTTGCCCCGCACCCGCAGCAGCAGCGTCACATACTCCAGGCGCTCGGCCAGCACCAGCACGCTGTTGCGCAGCAGCAGCTCGAGGCGGTCGATGGCGGGCCGCTGCTGCTGCTCGACCTCGGCCATCGCGTCGTCGAGGCCGTCGAGGGCCTGATCGACGGCGATTCGCAGGAGTTCCTGCTTGCCGGAGACGTGGTGGTAGAGGCTGGACTTGGTGATGCCGAGCCGCTTCGCGACGTCGTCCATGCTCGTCGCCTCGTAGCCGCGCTCGTTGAACAGGCGCACCGCGGCGGCGAGGACCGCGGTGAGGTCGTGGCCGGGCCTGCCGCGCCGCGGCCGGTCCCGCTCGGGCGGCCGTTGCGGGCCGCCACCTGCGGAAACGAGCTCGCCGGGGCATTCCTGCGCGGCGGTGCGCGCGGCGTTCTCACCAGCCATCGTTCCTCCGGATCCCGCCCGGGCTTGATTACCGACCGATCGGACGGTAAATATGAGATACAGCCAACCGCACAGGAGCGCCGATGACAACCCCCGCCGAGTTCTACGAGACGCACCGCGAGCTGCTCGACTCCGCGATCGAGGCGGCCGCCACCCGCGACTACTGGTCGGCCTACCCCGAGTCGCCCAGCAAATCCGTGTACGGCGAGGACGCCGCCCCCGCCGGCGAGCGCGCGTTCCGGGCGCTGCTCGGTGCCGACTTCCCGATCGAGGTGCCCGGCGCGACCGGCACCGTGTCCACCGAGCGCTCGCCGTACGGGATCGCGCTCGACGTCCGTTATCCCAAGGGTGACCCGGCCGCACTGGTCGCCGCCGCCCGCGCCGCCATGCCGGCCTGGCGCGCCGCCGGCCCGCAGGGGCGGGCCGGCGTGGCCGCCGAGATCCTGCGCCGGATCAACGCCCGCATCTTCG
>NZ_JBEZXZ010000321.1:0-6036 GCF_040638275.1 Actinoplanes sp. NPDC026623
CATCCGGTCCTGCTGGATCGGATCGCCGCCGCGGTCCACGACGGCGACGCTGACCCGCAGCCGCCGGCGGCCCGCCTCGGCGCAGACCCGCTCGCACAGCTCCCGCGCCCAGTCCAGCTCGCGCTGCCCGGCGGCGCGCGGGGCGGGCCTCAGGCCCAGGCTGTCCTGCGGCGACACCACCAGGTCGCCGAAGCGCGCCTTCCAGCGGGCCGCGTCGTCGCCGTGCTGCCCCACGTACGGAATGCCCAGCGCGTACGCGATCAGCAGGTCCTCCGGGTTCGCGGGCCGGCCGTCCGCGCTGAGCGCCTCCGGCGGCACGCCCTCGGGCAGGAACGGGCTGACCGTCGCGCCGGACGCGGCGATGCCCGCCACCACCACGCCGTCCGCGTCGCGCACCGGGATCCCGCCCGCGCCGGGGAACCTCGACTCCGGGCTCACCCGGACGAAGCCGGCCGAGATCGGCGCCGGCAGCGTCGTCATCCGCGACAGGTGCTCGGTGCTGGTGATCTGCTGGGTCGCCGCGATCCAGGCCTTCGACCGGGCGCGGGCCATGCCGCCCGGGCCGCCGTGGTCCAGCCGGGAGGCGGTGATCAGGGCCCCGCTCGCGCCCACCACCGCGACGCCGCCACGCAGGCCGAGCTGCTCGGCCTTGTCCACCGCCCGCCGCACCAGGTCGCGGGCGTCGGCCAGCGGCAGGTCGCGCGGGTGCGTCCCGGCCATCACGCGCCGACCATGTTGTAGCCGCCGTCGGCCACCAGGTAGCCGCCCGTCATGTGGCTCGCGTCGTCGGTGGCCAGGAACAGCGCCGTGCCGGCCAGCTCGGCCGGGCCCGGGATCCGGCCCATCGGGGTCAGCTTGCGCAGTTGATCGCCGCGGCCCGATCTCCAGTCCTCGCGGCCCAGCGTGGCCTCGGTCTCGATGAAGCCGGGCGCGAAGACGTTGACCCGGACCGTCGGCGCGAACGCGTGCGCGTACGACTTGGTGATGCCGAGCAGGCCGTACTTGGCGGCGGCGTACTGCGGGGCCCGGGCGCTGCCCCGCACGATGACGGTGGACCCGATGTTGACGATGGCGCCGTGGCCCTGGTCGAGCATCCGCCTGCCGAACTCGTGGACGCACGCCATCGTGCCCTTGATGTCGACGCCGAGGACGTGGTCGATGGACTCCTCGGTGATGTCCCGCCAGGACATCTGCTCGCGCGCCACGTCGCCGACGTTGTTCACCAGCACGTCGACGCCGCCGAGCCGGGCGAACGCATCGTCGGCCGCGGCCGCGACCTGCGCCCACTCGACGATGTCGGCCCGCAGCAGCACCGGCTCGGCGCCGGCCGCGCGGACCCGCTCGGCGGTGGCCTCGGCGCCGGCCTTCGAGCAGCGGTAGTGCACGCCGACGGCCCGGGCGCCCTCCTGCGCGGCGCGTACCGCGATCTCCGCGCCGAATCCGGTGCCGGCGCCGGTGACGACCACGGACCGGCCGTGGAAGCGGCGGGGAATGGGTAGCGGTGAAAGTGGCACTGAGAGCCTCCGTTGTGTCCTATTTTTCGGGTTTACCCGGTCAGACCAGGACCCGGCCGCCGTCGACGTAGAGCACCTGGCCGGTGATGAAGCGGGCCCGGTCCGACGACAGGAAGCTCACCGCGTCGGCGACCTCCTCGGGCACGCCGAGCCGGCGGGCGGGCACCATGCTCGTCAGCGCCGCGCGGTTGTCGCCGGCGTCGAGGTGGTCCCTGGTCAGGCCGGTCTCGATGTATCCCGGCGCCACCGCGTTGACGGTCACGCCGCTGACCGCCCACTCCCGCGCCATCACCCGGATGAGCTGGTTGAGGCCGCCCTTGGTGGCGGCGTACGGCGCGTGGCCGGCGTGCGCGAGCAGGCCCGAGACCGAGGACACGAACGTCATCCGGCCGTAGCCGGCGGCGACCATCAGGCCGCCCGCCGCCTGGCCCAGCCAGTAAGCCGTGGACAGGTTGAGCTCGACGATCCGCGCCCAGTCCTCGTCGCCCAGCTCGAGCACCGGCCGCCGGACGTTGCGGCCGACCGCGTGCACGAAGATCTGCGGCACGCCCACCAGTTCGGCCGCCTCGGCCACCACCTCGCGGCAGCGATCCGCCGTGCGCAGGTCGGCGGCGATGGTACGCACGCAGCCGCCGGCCACCTTCGCCGTGCGGGCCACCGACTCGAGCCGCTCGGGGTCCACGTCGACGAGGACGACCGAGGCGCCCTGTGCGGCGAGACCCACCGCGCTGGCGCCACCCAGGCCGCCGGCGCCGACGACGAGCGCCGCCCGGCCGGAGAGCGCTAACCAGTCCATGGACACCTCACGCCTGTATTCTCGTTCTATGAAAGTCACTATCCGATAAGCTAGACCAGCCGTCCGGGACGTGTCCAGGCGCCCGATCCCGAGCCCGCCCTAAGCTGTGCACCGTCTGTGAACGTCGCTTTCGAGAAGGAGCTCCATGGCCGCCAGTCGGCGAAATCCGGCGCCCGACGCCGCGAGCAGGGCGGGCACGCAGGCGGGTGGCGACAAGCCCGAATACCGCGTCGAGGCGCTCGCCAAGGGGCTGCGGCTGCTGAGCCTCTTCGACGAGCAGCGGCCCACCTGGCGGGTGAGCGACCTGGCCGTGGCCTCCGGGCTGCCGATGCCGACGGTCTACCGGGTGGTGATGACGCTGACCGCCGAGGGCTACCTCGATCACCTGCCGGGCGGCGAGTACCGGCCCGGAGTGCGGACCCTGACCCTCGGCGGGGCGGCGCTGCGCAGCCTCGACCTCGTCGCGCTGGCCACGCCCAAGCTGCAGCGGCTCGGCGAGGCCACCGGCGAGACGGTCAACCTGGCGGTGCTCACCGGCGACCGGGTGCTCTACCTGGTCCGGCTGCGCAACGCCGACCTGGTCACGGCGAACATCCAGGTCGGCTCGACGCTGCCCGCGGTGCACACCTCGATCGGCAAGCTGATGCTCGCCGACCTGGGCGAGGCGGAGCTGGGCGACCGGATCACCGAGACCTCCTTCCCCGGCCAGCACGGCCCGAACGCCAAGGTGTCGCTGGACGAGCTCCGGCAGGAGCTGACCCAGATCCGTGAGCAGGGCTGGGCGCTGCAGGACGAGGAGCTCGCGCACGGGCTGCGCTCGGTGGCCGGGCCGATCACCGGCGCCGGCGACCGGGTGATCGCCGGGGTGAACGTCGCGGTGCAGGCGCGGGACTGGTCGACGCAGCGCATCGTGCGGGAGCTCAAGCCGGTGCTGCTGGCGACCTGCGCGGAGATCTCGCAGCTCGCCGCGTCCGGCAGCGCATGACCGGCGGCCGGCTGCCCCGGCTCTCCCCCGCCGAGCTCGACGACGATCAGCGCGCGGTGTACGACGCCGTGACCGGCGGCCGCCGGGCCCAGGGGCCGCAGTTGTTCCGGCTGGTCGACGCGGACGGCGCCCTGGAGGGGCCGTTCAACGCCTTCCTGCTGCAGCCCCGGCTCGGGTTCGCGGTGCAGGCGCTCGGGGAGGCGGTGCGCTACGAGACGTCGCTGAGCGACCGGGCCCGCGAGATCGCCATCCTGGTCACCGCCGCGCACGCGGACTCCGCCTTCGAGCGGTACGCCCACGAGGCGCTGGGCCGGCACGCCGGGCTGACCGACGACGAGCTGGGCGCCCTGCGGGACGGCCGCTTCGAGGCGCTCGCCGACGAGGCCGAGCGACTGGTCGCGGAGACGGTGCACGCGCTCTGCGCCCGGGGCGACCTCGACGACGACGAGTACCGCGCCGCGGCCGGCGTGCTCGGGCCGGCGGGGGTGTTCGAGCTGGTCACGCTCGCGGGCTACTACCTGGCGCTGGCCCTGCAGCTGCGGGTGTTCCGGGTTTCTTGACACGACCGCCGACTCGGGGCACGCTTCCGTTTGACGTAACCCGCTTTCACAATCCGAGAATGCAGGTGGTGGCGATGAAGCTGGTGACGTTCGACGACGGCCGGGTCGGCCACCTGGCCGGCGACACGGTCGTCGAGCTGGCCTGCGGCTCGACCCGGGAGTTCTTCGAGCGCGGCGGCCGGGTGGCGGAGACCGGCGAACGGATCGACCGCTCCGCGGTGCGTCTGCGGGCGCCGATCGTGCCGAAGAAGTTCTTCCACACGGCGGGCAACTTCACCGAGCACCACACCGAGCTGCAGGCCGTGAACTGGTCCCACCCCGTACACAAGGGGATCGTGTTCTTTCAGAACGTCGACGCGATCATCGGGCCGGACGACGCGATCGTCTATCCGGAGGGTCTCACCAGGGAGCTCGACTACGAGCTGGAGCTCGGGATCGTCATCGGCCGCAGCGGAAAGTTCTTCTCGCCGGAGGAGGCCGAGGACTACATCGCCGGATACCTGATCTTCAACGACATCACCGCCCGGGACATCCAGCGGCGCGAGATGCAGTCCGGCGTCTTCTCGTTCTCGAAGGGCATCGACACGTTCTGCCCGATCGGGCCGTGGATCGTGACCAAGGACGAGGTGCCGGACCCGCAGCGGCTGGCGATGCGGCTGCGGGTCAACGGCGAGGTGCGCCAGCGCGGCAACACGGCGCAGATGGTCATCTCGATACCGCACCTGGTCGCGCACCACTCGGCGCAGGGATACAGCGCCGGCGACATCATCACCACCGGCACGATCTCCGGGGTCGCCGCGGTGCAGCCCGACCCGTTCGCCTTCTACCTGCGGCCGGGCGACGAGATCGAGGCCGAGATCGAGGGCATCGGCGTGCTGCGCAACCACGTGGTGCCGTGGAGCGCGGCGCACGACACCCCGCCGTACACGACGGACCTGTACTCGCAGGCGGCCGGCTGATGCGGTTCGGCACGCTCGACGGCCGCCTCGTCCTGGTGTCGGAGGGCCGCGCGCTCGACGTGGCGACCGCCTCCGGCGGGGCGCTGCCGTGCGAGGTCCGCGCCGCGCTCGCCCGCTGGGACGAGGTCCGGGCGTGGGCGCCGGCCGCCGGCTGGGCCGGGGCAGTCGCGGTCGACGACGCCGAGCTCGGCCCGCCGGTGCCCGACCCGCGCCAGGTCTTCGCGGTGGCCCTGAACTACCGCCCGCACGCGGCGGAGGCCGGCTTCGCGGCGCCGGACGCGCCGCTGGTGTTCACGAAGTTCCCGAGCTGCATCACCGGCCCGGTCACCACCGTCGCCCTGCCGCCCGGCAACGTGGACTGGGAGATCGAGGTGGTGGCGGTGATCGGCGCCGGCGGTTACCGCATCCCACGATCCGAGGCGTGGGACGCGGTGGCGGGCCTGACCTGCGGCCAGGACCTGTCGGAGCGGCTGACCCAGGCGCAGGGCAGACCCGCGCAGTTCTCGCTGGGCAAGTCGTTCCCGGGCTTCGGCCCGATCGGGCCCGTCGCGGTCACCCCTGACGACTTCGCCGACCGCGACGACCTCGGCTTCGAGTCCTTCCTGCTGACCGGCGCGGCGCGCGAGGCGCTGCAATCCGGGCGTACCCGGGAAATGATCTTTTCTGTCGACGACCTGGTGGCCCGGCTCTCGGCGATCTGCCCGCTGCTGCCCGGCGACCTGATCTTCACCGGTACGCCGGGCGGCGTCGGCAACCGCCGCACCCCGCCGCGCTTCCTGCGGCCCGGCGAGACCCTGATCAGCCGCCTGGAGGGCGTCGGCGAGCTCCGCCAGACCTTCGTCGCCTGACGATCACCCGCGGGTGCGCAGCATCCGGCGTTGCAGGTCGGTGCGCTCCCGCACCGACTTGCGCACCACCGGGACGGAGCCCGCGGTGGCCGCCTCGGCCCGGTCCGGGAAGTCCGCGCCGGCGCCGAAGACCGGGAACAGCCGCCCGGTGTAGATCATCGCCGGGATCATCGCGGCCCGGTCCAGCTCGGGCAGCAGCCTCAGATACTTCTCCGCGTACCCGGCCAGCAGCGCGTCCTGGCCGGGGCGCCAGAACGCCGCGGCGACGGTGGCGAGCGAGCCCATCGGCACGGCCCGGTCGACGGCGAGGGTCCGCCAGGCGGCCGCCTTGCCCTCGGCGTCCGGCGCCGACGCCCGGTTCCGGGCCCTGGCGG
>NZ_JBEZXZ010000322.1:0-6024 GCF_040638275.1 Actinoplanes sp. NPDC026623
CGTTCGTCATCAGTGAGCACGATCGGCACTGCTGTCGGCAATGGCATGCAACCACCGTACCCACTGACAACGATTTAAAGACTCAGGACACTAGCACCAGGTGGTCACGGTGATCTGGGCGGCGATACCCGTCGATGTCGCGGCGGCGCGTAGCGCCCGTTACTCGCCGCGGGCTTTGCGGGTGCTCTTAGCGTTGGCCTTCTGGATCGCGTCGGCCAACTGGTCTTTGGTCATCCGGCTGCGCCCGGTGATCTCCAGCTTCTTCGCCTGATCCATCAAATGCTGCTTGCTGGCGTTCGCATCGACTCCGCCGGCGGTCTCCGCCTTCGTGTCGCGGCCGCCCGCTGCCTTGGCGTCACTCGGCCCCTTCTTCTCCTTGGGCTCCCAGTGATCACCGCTCTTCTCGAACGAGTGCTTCAAAGACGCGAACGCCGTACGGTGGGCACGTTCACCCTCGCCGTACTCCTCAACCGCATGATCGTGTGTTTTGGCGTAGGTTTCCTGCGCCTTCTTCGGTGAGCGCTTCAACGTGCTGGGCATGTCGTCCTTGGCCGGCATGATGACCTCCTCGAAGTGTCCGACCTGCGATGCGTGCCCGTTCCTTAGCGAGGTCAAACAACGCTGAGATCGATCCTGGGATAACGTGTTGCCCGGTTCTTGAGGAATCGAGCGACCGTGTCCAGGGACAACGGTCTCGGCATGGCATGCCGGTGCGGGATCGCGCGTAAGGCCCGCTGGAAGCCGAAAGAAGGTCTGCGGTCTCTGGGATACCGGCGCGGCGACACCCCGGCGAACGCCCCGGCCTTCCTGGCTCGGCCGAAGACTTCGCGCCACTGGTCGGTGGTCGCCATCCCGACGGAGTCGACGCCGTGGCCGACAGCCCCAGATGGATCCAGTCGTAGGGCTCGGTGCCGTCAGCAGTACGTTGTCTTTCAGGAAATCATCGCGGCGGCCAGATAATCCGCCGCACGCCGGTATCTGTTAAGGACAGCGGTGTCTGCGGCGTTGCTGGCCGATGTCGTCATGCGACTCCCGCCCACCGTGAATCGGACAACTTGCGCTACCCGCGGCTGTGGCGGTGAAACATTTGTTCGCTTTTGGAGGTGTCCAGGGCAGGCTCCGCAGTGGGACGGGCGGATCAGTTCGGGAGCGTCGGTGTCCGGCGGCAACACCGGACCCGGCACGAGGTGGGGACCCGGCCGCCATCATGCGCACCGACCCCGCGTCTTCGCCGGAATCATCGACATCGGCAACGCGCTCGCCATCATCGCCGCCCCGCGAGCGGCTGCGATTCCTGTTGATCAACCGCGTTGCCACCCGGCCGTTCCGCAAAGCCATACAACGACAATGAGGGAATCCCATGCACATCGACAAAGCTGAAATCATCGCAGTCCTGCGCTCCAGAGGACTGAACGCCAGGGCCGACTGGGTGGACCGGGAGCTGCCCGGGCTCGTCGACACGCACAAGAACGCCGCCCTGCTCCACACGCTCGGCGTCGACCCCGCCGCCATCTCACCCGCCCAAGTCGCCTCGCAACCGGGCTGAGCCGTACCTGGGAATGCGCGGTGGGCGGGCTGGGCCCGAATCTGCGCCCCCGGACCTCAGCCCCCGCTGATCTGGGACGCGCCCGCTCAGACCGGCCAGAAGCGGTCGACCGGCCGGCCTAGCAGGCCCGCCAGTTCGAGCTCAGCACGGCCGGGTTGCGGCTCACGTTCGACGTGCCGCCCCATGGTCCGGCGCGCGTCCACGATGCGCCGGTCCAGGATGCGCCTGATCCACTGCGTAACGTCGGATTCCGCGCCGCTGCGGCAGCCCGCGAGCCACCACACCTCGACGTAGGTGGCCGCGAGAATCGGGACCCGCTGCTCGGGATCCGCAAGGCGCGCCGTCAGTTCGGCACCGATGGCCCCGGCCGTGCGATCGAAGAGCACGGCGAATGCATCCCGGCTGCCCCGCGAGATCGCCTCCATGACCGACGACTCGACGGTCTCGTGGGCCGGCGGACGAGCACCGGCGACAGCCCCGGAAGGTGTCTTCCGGGGAGCTGCGTTGCGGATGACGATTCGCATGGGCGCTCCAGGGCGGTGGTTTGAAGGGCTGCCGCCTGGGTCTGGAGCGACCTGCTCGGTGCTGTCGAGGCGGGTGTAATGCTACGGCTTATCAGGGCGCGGAGGCCATCGCGCTCCCCCGACTGGGTGACTCGCCATCCGGCGGTTTCCGCGGGGCCGCGGGCGGGGCCGCGTGATGATCTGCCCTTCAGATCGTCCGCGTGTCCGGTCCCGGTCGTGGGAGGCGTTCGGTGCCCTCAACGAGGGCCCGGGCCAGGTCGGACAGGCGCCGGTTGCGGGTGCGGGCGCTGGACCGCAGGATCGTGAACGCCTCCCCGACGTTGACCTGCAGCCGCTCCGCCAGCAGACCCTTCGCCTGCTCGATCAGGACTCGGCTGTTCAGCGCGGCCTGCAGTTGCTCGCTGAGGACATCTCTGCGCCGGATGGCACGCTGCTGCATCAGCCCGACGGTGGCGATGTCGGCCAGCGCCTGTCCCACGCGCAACCGCTCCGAGTCGAGTGCCCCCGGTGCCACGCCGAAGAGGTTCAGCGCGCCGATCACATCCGTACGCAGACGCATGGGCAACGCGTGCACGGAGGCGAAACCGGCCGAGGCGGCCGCCTCGGTGAACCGGGGCCACCGCCCCGCACGGCTGAGGTCGTCGACGGAGACGGCCGTACCCGTGCGGAAGCAGTCCAGGCAGGGACCTTCGGCGGCCTGCACCTGGAACAGCTCCAGTAGCCGAGTCCGTTCAGACGATGCCGCCACCACCTGCAGAACGCCCTCAGCATCGGTGAGCAGCAACCCCGCCGTGTCGACCTCGAGCAACTGCACGCAACGCTCGGTCAAGGTATGCAGAAAGTCGATCAAGTCGAAGTCGTCGACCAGGGTATCGGCCATCTCGATGAACACGTCTGACAGCAGGGGCCGGGTCATGTCAGTCACCCTTCCTCGGGATCGCGATGGAAACGGAGCCGGCGGGCCACTACGTCGGCGGCGACGTCGCGAAGACGCCTGTCATGGGCGTACGCGTAGGCGCGGAGCCGGACCAACGCCACCGCCGCGCTGACCCCGGCCTGTATGACAAGCATCCCGGTGGCCTGGTGAACCTCGGGATGCTGCAGGCTGGCGCCCTCCGGCCGCCGCCCTTCCCCGTGGTTCGTCTCGTCCAGCAGGAGCGCGCAGGCCGTGTCCGCCAGTAACAACGAGTCGGCGAGTTGGTCGCGATCCAGTACGCCGGCCCGAGACCGGTAGAGGTCCATGACGCCGAGCCGGATACTGCCGACCTGCAACGGCAGAGCGAATGCGGCGCGAACATCCTGAGCCACGGCGGCCGGAGCGAAGACGGGCCAACGGGCTCGGCAATACAGGTCGGTCAGGTCGGCGCCGAGGGCCGGCCAACCGGCCAGCGCGTCAACCCCCGGCCCTTCACCCAGCGTGGTGGTCAGTTCCTCGAGATCGGCGGCCAGCCGCCCGCTCGCGTATACGTTCTCGCGAGGCGAATCGGCAAGGACCAGCGTGACGGCCACCGCGTCCACCCCGGCGACCGTCAGGACGACGGCACCGACGTGGCCGGCCGTGGCCGGGACACCGTGGGCCCGCTCGACCACCAGGTTCCACAGCCGCATCCTGCGATCGGCGCTCGCGACCATGGGAGCCCTCCGGCTTCGCGTCGCCCAGCCTGCGGGCATCAGGGCGTGCTCCCGGGGTCAGCGACGACGCGAGAGGTGGCGCAGCTCAGCGATCCGGGCCGTGCCGACCGCCATGGGCAGCGAAGCAGCCCGGACCGCGGCGATGGTGGCCGGTATATCGGCGAGCCTACTCCTGTTGACACCCCCCGGACGGGGCTCGTCTGGGCGCACGGCGACGGAGCCGTCACTGTTCAGACATTGACGGTGGCGTACTGTGAGCCGCGCAGGCTGGTCGACGATCGTCAAACCAGCCGGCTTCTCGAGCACTCCGACGTGCGCGGCCCTGGACCCGGCCCGTTCGCGGTCTTCGCTTCTGATCTGCTGCTATCCGCGTGCGAGCCGGCGCCGCCGCTCGGACACGGGCTGCGGCTGCCCTAGCAGAAAGCAGACCCATGGCCATCAGGTACGGGCTACTCAGCACGCATCCACCGACCCGTTGCGGACTCGCCACCTTCAATGCCGCGCTCGCCGACAGTCTCACCACGAGCGGTGCCCGCACCGCCATCATCCGGGTCGCCGGGGACGGCGACGACGAAATCCCCGACCACACGACAGACGTGGCCCATACCTGGCCGGTACGCCAGGCCGACGGGTGGCGCGACGCAGCCGACGCCCTCAACACCTTCGACGTCGCGATGATCCAGCACGAGTACGGCATCTACCCGGGCGCCGACGGCGCGGACGTTCTTCGGCTGATGCGCCGGCTGCTCGTGCCCTCCATAGTGGTCCTGCACACGGTGCTGAGCCGTCCGACGCCACGGCAGAGATCGGTGCTGGAGCAGGTGGTGGCGACCGCCGGCGCCGTGGTCACCATGACCGGCACGGCTCGCGACCGCCTCGTCGCCGGCTACGGCGTGGAGCCGGCCAAGGTCACGGTCATCCCGCACGGTGCCGCCGATCTCTCCACTGTCCCGGTGATCCGCCGTCCCCGGCCGCACCTGCTCACCTGGGGTCTGCTCGGTCCCGGCAAGGGTATCGAGTGGGCGATCCGCGCTGTGGCCCAGCTTCGTAGCCTGGACCCGGTCTACACCGTCGCCGGGCGGACCCACCCCAAGGTGATCGAGCGGCACGGTGAGGTATACCGCTCCGGGTTACACCGGCTCAGCGCGGAACTGGGTACGTCACACGCCGTCGACTTTCAGAACATCTACCACGACCGGGCGGCGCTCGGCGCGCTGATTCGCTCTGCCGACCTGATCGTCCTGCCGTACGACTCCGTCGAACAAGTGACCTCCGGCGTGCTCGTCGAGGCGGTCGCCGCGGGCGTTCCGGTGGTCGCGACCGCGTTCCCGCACGCCGTCGAACTCCTCACGAACGGACCGGGCCTGGTCGTCCCGCACCGCAACCCGCGGGCGTTGGCCGGCGCCATCCGGCGCGTCATCACCAAACCGCAGGTACTCGCCGACCGCATTCGCCGGCCCGACGGCGCCGTTCTCGGATGGCCCGCCGTCGCCGCGCGCTACGCGACCCTCGCGGACCGGCTCCTCGCCGCCGGAACCAGGACCGTCATCGGATCGGCGGCATGACCACGCTCGTCGGCGTGCCATCTCTTCAGTTACAAGCACCGACCCCCACCTTCGCTCATCTCTCCCGGCTGACCGACGACACCGGCCTGCTCGAACACGCTCGGCATGCGGTCGCCCGGCGTGGCCACGGTTACTGCACCGACGACATCGCCCGTGGCCTGGTCGTCACCTGTCGCGAGCCCGAGGCCGATCCGGAGGTGCTCCGGCTGGCCGAGGTGTACCTGACCTTTCTGACGCATGCCCAGGGTGACGACGGCGCCTTCCACAACCGGCTGGGGTACGACCGGCGCTGGACCGACCACCCGTCGACGGGTGACTGGTGGGGGCGCGCATTGTGGGGGCTGGGCACGGCCGCCGCCCGGAGCCCGGCATCCTGGATCCGCGACGAGGCCCTCCACGCGTTCACCACCGGCGCCGCGCTCCGGGCACCCTCTACGCATTCCATGACCTTCGCCGGGCTCGGCGCCGCCGAGGTGCTGCGCGCCCATCCGGATCACGCCCGCGCGGCGGATCTGCTTGCCGACGCCGCCACCGCCGTCGGCTGGCCCGATTCCGACCCGTCGTGGTCATGGCCCCAGCCGCAGCTGACCTACGCCAGCGCCGCGCTCGCCGAGGTCCTCATCGCCGCGGGTCACCTGCAGAGCGATATCGCGCTGCGGGCCGCCGGACTGCGGATGCTGAGCTGGCTGCGCGACGTCCAACTCGTCGACGGCCGGCTGTCCGCACTGCCTGCGTGCGGCTGGCGACGAGGCGCCCC
>NZ_JBEZXZ010000323.1:0-6019 GCF_040638275.1 Actinoplanes sp. NPDC026623
CGGCACCGCCGGCCGCCCCGGCAAGGCCGCGCCGCCCGCGCGGGCGGCCCGGCCCGGCGCGCGGCGGCCCGCGCCAGTACCGGCCGAGCCGCCGAAGCTCGCCAACAGCGGCCGGCGGCTGCGGCTGGGCACCGTGCTGGCGCTCACGCTGTTCCTCGTGATCGGGGTGCGGCTGATCGTGCTTCAGGTCGCCGAGACGCCCGGGTCCGCGCAGAGCCTGCTCGAGCAGCGGCAGAACAGGCTCACCGACGTGACGCTGCCCGCGCCGCGCGGCAGCATCCTGGACCGTTCGGGCGCGGTGCTCGCGCACAGCGTCGAGGCGCGCTACATCTACGCCGACCCCGAGTTGATCAAGAACGCCGCCGCGACGGCGGCGAAGCTCTCCCCGCTGCTCGGCGTTCCCTCGTCGCGGCTGATCCAGCTGATGGCGAAGAAGAAGCGCCCCGGCGGCGGCGCGTCCCGCTTCGAATATCTCGCCCGCGGCGTCGACATCGCGGTGGCGGACCTGATCGCCGGAATGAAGCTGCCCGGCATCGGCTCGGACCGCGACGAGCGCCGCGACGTGCCCGGCGCCGACCTGGCGGCGAACCTGATCGGCTTCACCGGCGAGGACCACTTCGGCCTGGAGGGCATCGAGGCCCGCTACGACGACCTGCTGCGCGGCACCGACGGCAAGCGGGTCTTCGAGCGCGGCAACCCGGACGTCAAGGGTGGCATGCTGGCCAAGGAGATCCCGGGCGGCTACAGCTCCTACCGGCCGGCCGCGCCCGGCTCCTCGATCCAGCTGACCATCGATCGCGACCTGCAGTTCGAGGTGCAGCGCATCCTGAGCCAGCAGATGGAGCGGGTGAACGCCACCATCGGCG
This sequence comes from Actinoplanes sp. NPDC026623, assembly GCF_040638275.1. Classification (NCBI taxonomy): domain Bacteria; kingdom Bacillati; phylum Actinomycetota; class Actinomycetes; order Micromonosporales; family Micromonosporaceae; genus Actinoplanes; species Actinoplanes sp. NPDC026623. The sequence continues at coordinate 867 of NZ_JBEZXZ010000323.1, forward strand.
CCGCCGTCGTCATCGACACGCGGACCGGCGAGGTGCTGGCGCAGGCCAGCTACCCGGCGTACAACGCGGCGAAGCCGTTCGACTTCAAGCCGACCGAGCGCGAGGACGTCGCCAGCAGCGTCGTCTCCGACCCGGGCTCGACGCACAAGGCCTTCACCATCGGCGCCGCCCTGCAGGAGGGCCTCATCACCCCCGACTCCACCATCACGGTCGGACCGGGGCTGATCCTGGGCGGCAAGCCGTTCACGGACACGCACAGGTTCGACGCGGGCACCAAGCTGACCATCCCCGGCGTCCTGGCCTACTCGTCGAACATCGGCACCATCCGCATCGCCCAGAAGCTGGGCAAGGAGCGGCTCTACGACTACCAGCGCCGGTTCGGCCTCGGTGAGCCCACCAACGAGGGCATGCCGGGCGAGGCGAGCGGCCGACTGCTGACCCCCGACCAGTGGAGCGGCTCCGCCTGGGGCTCGGTGCCGATCGGGATGAGCGTCGACGCCACGCTCCTGCAGATGGCGGCCGGCTACGCGACGATCGCGAACGACGGCACCTACATCCAGCCGCGGCTCATCAAGGCCACCATCTCGGGCAAGGACGGCTCGGTCGTCCCGGCGCCGGCGCCCGTCACCCGCCGGGTGCTCAGCCCCGAGATCGCGGGCCAGTTGCGCACGATGATGGAGTCCGTGGTCGACGCGAAGGGCGGCACCGGCGGCCGGGCCGCGGTGGACGGCTACCGGGTCTCCGGCAAGACCGGCACCGGGAAGATGCTGGTCGAGGGGCAGTACACGAAGCACAACGCGGGCTCGTTCATCGGCATGGCGCCGGCCGACAACCCGCGCTTCGTGATCGGCGTCTTCGCCGACGTCGCGGACGGCACCGGCGGCGACGTGGCCGCGCCGGCGTTCAGCGAGATGATGGCCTCCGCGCTGCGGCACTTCCGGGTGCCGCCGTCGGGCACCGAGCCGCCGACCTTCAAGCTGAAGGCCGAGTAGGCGCGCCCATGGCGTTCGCAGCCGGGCCCGGGGCACCGGGTAGGGTCTGACGCCGTGCCCGGCATTCCCCGTCCCCAGACCGTCCGTCCCCGCGGACTGGCCGACCTCGCTGCCCTGATCGGTGCTCGGCTGACCGGCGCAGACGTCGAGGTCACCGGCGTGACCCACGCCAGCAACGAGGTCCTCCCCGGTGATCTCTACGCCGCGCTTCCGGGCGCCCGGCGCCACGGCGCCGAGTTCGTCGCGGGCGCCGCCGAGGCGGGCGCGGCCGCCGTGCTGACCGACCCCACCGGGCGGGACGCCGCCGTCGCGGCCGGGCTGCCGGTGCTCGTCGTCGACGACCCCCGCGAGGTGCTCGGCATCGCGGCCTCGTGGATCTACGGCGACCCCACGGACCGGCTCACCGTCATCGGCCTCACCGGTACGGCGGGCAAGACCTCGACGGCGTACCTGGTCGAGTCCGGGCTGCAGGCGGCCGGGCTGACCACCGGCCTGATCGGCACGGTCGAGACCCGCCTCGGCGACCTGGTCGTGCAGAGCGTGCGGACCACGCCCGAGGCCACCGACCTGCACGCGATCCTGGCCGCCGCGCTCGAGCGCGGCGTCACCGCGGTCGTGATGGAGGTGTCCAGCCACGCGCTGGCCATGGGCCGCGTCGGCGGGGTTCGCTTCGCGGTCGGCGGCTACACCAACTTCGGCCTCGACCACCTCGACTTCCACGCCGACGCGGACGACTACTTCGCGGCGAAGGCGAAGCTGTTCGACGGCCGCTGCCGCACCGAGGTGCTCAACGCCGACGAGACGGCGCTCGAGCCGCTGCGCAAGCCCGGCACCGTCACCTACTCAGCGGCCGGCGACCGGGCGGCGACCTGGTCCGCGGGCGACATCGCCGGCGACGCCTTCGGCCAGCGCTTCACCGCGCACGGCCCCACGGGCGACGTGCGGGCCGGCGTCGCGCTGCCCGGACGGCACAACGTGGCCAACGCGCTGCTCGCCCTCGCCTCGCTGGTGGCGGTCGGCATCGACCCGCAGGTCGCCGCCGACGGCATCGCCGCCTGCAAGGGCGTGCCCGGCCGGCTCGAGCGGGTCGACTCGCCGGGCGAGGTGTTCGGCGTCGTCGACTACGCGCACAAGCCGGACGCGATCGTGGCCGCCCTCGCCGCCCTGCGCGAGCTCGCCACGGCCCGCGGCGGTCACCTGGTCTGCGTCATCGGCGCCGGCGGCGACCGCGACCGCGGTAAGCGCCCGCTGATGGGCGCGGCCGCGGCCCGCGGCAGCGACCTGGTCGTCGTCACCGACGACAACCCGCGCACCGAGGACCCGGCCGAGATCCGCACGGCGGTCCGGCAGGGCGCCGAGAAGGCCGGCGCCCCGGCGAAGATCATCGAGGTGGCGGGCCGCCGGGCCGCCATCGACGAGGCGGTACGGCTGGCCGGCCCCGGCGACGTGGTGGCTGTGCTGGGCAAGGGACACGAGCGTGGCCAGGAGGTGGACGGTCAGGTGCTGCCGTTCGACGACCGGATCGAGCTGACCGCCGCGCTGGCCGCACGCCACGGCGGGACAGCATGAGCGACCGCACCGAGCGCGGCGACGGCCAGGAGCGCATGCGAAAGGCAGGCCCAGCTTGATCCGCATGACGCTGGACGAGATCGCCGCGATCACCGGTGGGCGCCTCGTCAACGCCGACCCGGCCGCGACCGTCACCGGCCCGGTCGAATACGACACCAGGGCGCTGCTGCCCGGCGGGCTCTTCGTGGCCTTCGCGGGCGAGAAGGTCGACGGCCACGACTTCGCCGCCGCCGCGGTCGCCGCCGGCGCCGCCTGCGTGCTCGGCACCCGCGACACCGGCCAGGCCGGGATCGTCGTCGACGACCCGCTGGCCGCCCTCGCCGCGCTGGCGCGCGTGGTCGTGAGCCGCCTGCCGGAGCTGACCATCGTCGGGCTCACCGGCTCCTCCGGCAAGACCACCACGAAGGACTACATCGGGCAGTTGCTGGCCCGCCTCGGCGAGACCGTGGCGCCGGCCGGCTCGCTCAACAACGAGCTCGGCTTCCCCTACACGGTGCTGAAGGCGAGCACCTCGACCCGGTTCCTGGTGCTGGAGATGGGCGCCCGCGGGATCGGGCACATCCGCTACCTCACCGACATAGCCGGCCCGCGGATCGGCGTGGTGCTCAACGTCGGCGCCGCGCACCTCGGCGAGTTCGGCTCGGTCGAGGGCACCGCGCAGGCCAAGGGCGAGCTGATCGAGGCGCTCGGCGAGGACGGCGTCGCGGTGCTCAACGCCGACGACCCGCTGGTCGCCGCGATGGCCCCGCGCACCTCCGCCCGGGTGGTGCCGGTCGGCGAGGCGGCGCAGGCCACCGTACGGGCCGTCGACGTGACGCTGGACGCCCGGGGCCGGGCGGCGTACACGCTGGTCACGCCCGCCGGGTCGGCGCCGGTGCGGCTGGCGGTGACCGGCCGCCACCAGGTCGGCAACACCCTCGCCGCCGCGGCCGTCGCGCTCGAGGCCGGGATGGCGCCCGCCGCCGTCGCCGCCGCGCTCGGCGAGGTCGGCGTCGTCTCCGGCCGCCGGATGGACGTCTTCGACCGGGCCGACGCGGTGACCGTCATCGACGACTCCTACAACGCCAATCCGTCCTCGACCGCCGCGGCGCTGCGCGCGCTCGCGGCGATGGGGCAGGGGCGGCGCACCACCGCCGTGCTCGGCTACATGGCCGAGCTCGGCGAGCACGAGGCCTCCGGTCATCAGGAGGTGGGCCGGCTCGCCGCCGAACTGGGCGTCGACCGGCTGATCGCGGTCGCAGGCAACGCCGCCGCAATCCTCGACGGCGCGGCAACGGTGCCCGCCTGGAAGGGCGAGGCTGTTCTCGCGGCCGATCAGGCCGAGGCCGTCGCGGTGCTGCGGGGCGACCTGCAGCCGGGCGACGTGGTGTTGGTCAAGGGTTCGCGGTACCGGACGTGGGAGGTGGCCGACGCGCTTCGCGCGGATGCGGTCACCGAGGAGGTAGGCCCGTGAGGGCAGTCATCGTCGCGGCCGCGGTCGCGTTCATCATCTCGCTGTTCGGCACCCCGGTCGCCATCCGCGTGTTCACCGCGCTGAAGGCCGGGCAGCCGATCCGGTCGGTCGGGCCGGCCAGCCACCAGGGCAAGAAGGGCACGCCCACGATGGGCGGCGTGGCGTTCATCGTCGCGACCGTCCTGGCGTACGTGGCCGGGCACATCGCCCTGACCACGCTGCCGACGGAGCAGATCGCCCAGGTCCAGCCCACGATGACGGCGCTGGTCCTGCTCGGGCTCTTCGTCTTCTGCGGCGCCGTCGGCTTCCTCGACGACTTCCTCAAGGTCCGCAAGCGCAACTCCAGCGGCCTGAGCGCGAAGGGCAAGCTGCTCGGCCAGATCCTGGTCGGCGGCGGCCTGGGCGTCGCGGCGCTCTACGTGCCGAGCACCAACCTGCAGACCGTGGCGAGCGAGCACATCTCGTTCATCCGCGACATCAGCTTCCTCGACGTCGGCAAGGTCGGCTCGGTGCTGGTCTTCGTCTTCGTCATCATGTCGATGTCGAACGGCGTGAACCTCACCGACGGCCTCGACGGGCTGGCCACCGGGGCCTCGATCCTGGTGCTCGGCGCGTACTCGCTGATCGGGTTCTGGCAGTACCGGCACTGGTGCGGTGACGACACCTACGCCAAGACGGCGAGCTACTGCTACGAGGTGCGAGATCCGCTGGAGGTCGCGCTGATCGCGGCCGCGGCGGCCGGCGCCTGCGTCGGCTTCCTCTGGTGGAACACCTCGCCGGCGCGGATCTTCATGGGCGACACCGGCGCGCTGGGCCTCGGCGGCCTGATCGGCGGTCTCGCCATGGCGACCCGCACGACGCTGCTGTCGATCATCATCGGTGGCCTGTTCGTCATCATCACGATGTCCGTGGTCATTCAGATCATCTCGTTCAAGACCACCGGCAAGCGGGTCTTCCGGATGTCGCCGCTGCAGCACCACTTCGAGCTGGCGGGCTGGAGCGAGGTCAACATCGTGGTCCGGTTCTGGATCGTGGCCGGCATCTGCACCGCCATCGGCCTCGGCCTGTTCTACAGCGACTTCCTCGCGGTGATGGGATAGATCTCTCGCGACACGCCTGCCCCGGGATGCGGGGCAGGC
>NZ_JBEZXZ010000324.1:0-5984 GCF_040638275.1 Actinoplanes sp. NPDC026623
ACCTGCCGGCTGAGCTTGGTGGCCAGCCAGATGTCGTCGTCGTCGCAGAAGGCCAGCAGCTCGCCGGTGGCCGCGTCGACGCCGCTGTTGCGGCCCCGGCCGTCAACGCGGCCACCAGCGCCTCCTGCCGTTCCGCCAGCGACGTCATGTCACGGCGGGGTAGCCGGAGGCGGCCGCGATGGCGTCCAGTTCACGGCGCAGCTCGGCCGCCGCCGGGTAGTCGCCGTCGCGCTCGAGCATCAGCGCGGGCGGCCGGTGCCGTTCGCACAGCGCCGTGACCAGGTCGAGGACCGGCTGCGGCACCGCGTCGGTGTGCGTGTCGTGGTAGATGCCCTGGTGCTCGGCGCCGCCCGCCACGTGCACGTACGCGATCCGCTCCAGCGGCAGCCGGTCGAACAGCGCCGCCGCCTCGGTGCCGCGGTTGCGGGCGTTGGCGTAGACGTTGGCCACGTCGAGCAGCAGCAGCGCGTCCGTGCGTTCCAGGATCTCGGTCAGGAACTCGCCCTCGTCCAGCTCGTCGTCGGGCCAGTCGAAGAGGGCGGCGATCGGTTCGAGCGCGATAGGCACGCTCAGCTCGGCCTGGGTACGCCGGACGTTGGCGACCACCGCGTCGACGGCCTCGCGGCTGCGGGGGATCGGCAGCAGGTGCCCGGCCTCGACGCCGCCGGCTCGGACGAAGGCGATGTGCTCGCTCACCAGCGGCGCGCCCAGGCGCTCCGCCACCGCCGCGAGGTGGGTGACGCGGGCCGGCTCGACCGGCTCCGCGCCGCCCAGCGACAGCTTCACCCCGTGCGGCACGACGGCCACGCCCCGCCCGCGCAGCTCGGCCAGGCCCGGCGGCAGGTCGCCGTGCGCGTGCACCGACTCGGCGACCACCTCGGCGAACCCGAGGCCGGGCAGCCCGGCGACGAAGCCGGCGATCTCGGGCCGCCAGCCGATGCCGACCCCGTAGGCGGTGGTCACCCGCCGCACCCGCCTCCGCCGCACCCGCCGCCGCCCCCGCACGAGCTGCCGCCGCCTCCGCACGAGGAGGACGAGGTGCCGCACGACGATCCGGAGCTGTACGAGGAGGCGCCGGCGTCGCCGAAGGCGTGTGTCCGCTGGACCTCCGCCTCGGCGGCGAACGCCGGGTCCATCGTGTAGAGCGACGCCGTGCCGAACAGGGCCACGCCCATCGCCGCGCCCGAGGCGCCGTAGGTCGCGTAGGAGGGTGACTGCCGCGGCGACAGGTAGTCGTGCCGGGTGCGCAGCGCGGTCATGCCCTTGTCGGCGACCCGGGTGGCCCGCCGCCGGGTGTTGCGCAGGATCGAGATCGACACCAGGACCGCGATCCCGACGGCCCCGACGAGGAAGACGACGGGACGCTCGTTCTGGATGCCGTCGATCAGCCGGGCCACGCCCAGGAGCACGAGGGCGGCGCCGGCCAGCGCCCAGAGCCGCGCCGTCTTCACCTGGGCGGGTGGCACCGCGAGACCCTGTGCCTCGAGCCCCTCGCGCAGCTGCCGGAGCGCCGCGACGACCCACTGGTCGCCGGTGATGTCGCGGGACCGGATGCGCCGCCCGGCCGCGTTGTAGATGGCTGAGTCCAGCGGGGTGGCGTCGGCCGGCAGCGGCCCGGACTGGTTCAGGGTCTTGTCGGAGCCGCCGGCGATGGCGCCGGCGCTGCGCAGGCCGCCGAGCGCCGCGTAGACGGCGAGCCGGTCGCCGCCGTTGAGGTAGGCGATCTGCTGCGGGCCGAGCCGCTCGATGTGCGAGCTGCGGTTGCCGGCGAAGAGGATCCGGCGGTGGATCGCCGCCAGGATCGCGACGGTCACGACGGCGCCGAGGTAGATGATCAGAAAGCTCGGTCCGGTGATGCCCCAGGTGTCGCCCTGCGCTGCGAGATTCATGTCCGACCTCCCGAGCTTGCGCGGTTAGGACCTCATTGTGCAGGTCACCGCAACACCCGGTTCACCTGCGACGGACGGCCTCCTCGACCACGTCCAGCACCCGGCTCAGCTCGCCCGCCGGGCGGCCGGTCGCCAGGTGCAGCACCATGCCGTCGTACGCCAGCTCGAGGAACTGGGTGAGCACCTCCACCGGCACGTCGTCGCGGAGCACGCCGGCCTCACGCTGGCGTTCCAGGCGCTCGCGGGTGGCCTCGGCGATGGCGGCCGAGCGTTCGGCCCAGCGCTTGGCGAACTCGGGGTCGGTGCGCAGCCGCCGGGAGACCTCCAGCTGGGTGCCGAGCCAGCCGGCGGTGTCGCCGTCGCTGGACCGGGCCTGTCCCAACAGGTCACGCATCACCTGGACCAGGCCGTCGCGGGCGACGGTCTCCACCATGGCGGCGGCGTCGTCCTCGGCGACCGCGAGAAAGAGTGAATCCTTGTCGCGAAAATGGTGGAAAATCGCGCCCCTTGAAAGGCCGGTGGCCTCCTCGAGCCGGCGCACGGTGGCGCCCTCGTAGCCGAAACGGGCGAAGCACCCCCGTGCCGCGGCGAGGATCTCGTGGCGGCGGGCGTCGAGCTGATCCTGGCTTACCCTGGGCACTCTGCGATCGTGTCACGGACCTTCGGGCCCTTGCAATCCGTACGTACGGCTTGCCAGCGCCGCGGGTTCCCTCTCTCATGGCGCAAAAACAGCCATACGGGCGAATCTTTGTTAACACTCTTGGACTGTTGGCTGCCGCATTCACTCACGTACAGTGCCCGGGTGCCTCTCGTCTTCCTTGCCCTGGACGACACCCTGCTCGATCGCAGCGGTGCGTTCCGGTTGTGGGCGAAAGGTTTCCTCGACGAGATCGCGGCGCCGCAGGACGACCTCGAGTGGCTACTGTCCGTCGACGCCGACGGACTTACCTCGCGCTGGGACCTGGCGGACCTGATCCGCGACCGATACCAGCTGCTCATGCCCTCGATCGACCTGCTCGAGGAGCTGCACGAGGGCCCGCTGGCGTTCGAGCGGCTCGACCCGCTGGTGGCCTGCGCGCTGAAGATCGCGGCGGACTCGGGGTGGGTGCCCGTGGTGGTCACCAACGGCCCGCACGAGCAGCAGGAGGCCCGGATCCGGCGCACCGGGCTGGACCGCTATGTCGCCGACTGGGTGATTTCGGAGCAGGCCGGGGTGAGCAAGCCCAATCCGCGCATCTTCGCGCTTGCCGCCCAGCGGGTCCGGATGCGCCTCGGCGGCGCCTGGATCGTCGGCGACAGCCCGGAGGCCGACATCGGCGGCGCCGCCGCGATGGGCCTGCCCAGCGTGTGGCTGCACCGCGGCCGGAACTGGATCGACAACCGGTTCGCGCCGACCCGCGTGGTCGGCAACGTGATCCAGGGGCTGTCCGCCGTCATGGCGGCCCGTTAAACAGGTTGCGCCGTCCGGGGTCCCCCGGAAGAGTGCACCGGAGTAAGTGCTCCACAGGCTTCCAGAAGAGAAGGGGGTGAACCTCATGGCTGTCGTTGTCCTTCGCCATGCCCAGGTTCCTGTTCTTTCTTTCTCTTCCGAGGAGACCCTCCAGTGCGAGAGCACGACTCTTTCGGCCCGGCGACCATGCGCCGCGGCCGTCGCAAGTTCGACGACGAAGCAGACTTCGTAAAGCGGGGCCGGCTCGAGCCGGCCCTGTCCGAGGACCCCGACCTGCCCGAGACCGGTGACCGCTGGTCGACGTGGGACGGTGCGCTGCACGGCCCGCAACCGCGACCCGACTGGGTCCGCACCGAGCACGGGGCCGTGGACACCGAACTGGGCGTACTCAAGACCGGCAAAGAGGCGGACGTGCACCTCGTGCGCCGCACCGTTCCGGGTACCGATCAGGGCTGCGTGCTCGCGGCCAAGCGCTACCGCGACGGCGACCACCGGCTCTTCCACCGCGACGCGGGCTATCTCGAGGGGCGCCGGGTGCGCCGGTCCCGCGAGATGCGGGCCATGACCAACCGGACCGCGTTCGGCAAGGAACTCATCGCCGGGCAGTGGGCGGCGGCCGAGTTCGGCGCCCTGTCGCGGCTCTGGCAGGTCGGGCAGGAGGGCGGCACGATCTCGGTTCCGTACCCCGTGCAGCTCATCGGCACCGAGCTGATGCTGGAGTTCATCGGCGACCAGGAGACCGGGGAGGCCGCGCCGCGGCTGGCACAGGTACGCGCGGATCAGGCGGATCTCGAGGACCTGTGGCGTCAGATGACCGAGGCGCTCAGCGTGCTGGCGCGCACCCAGATCGCGCACGGCGACCTGTCGCCGTACAACACGCTGGTGCACCGGGGCCGTCTGGTGATCATCGACATGCCGCAGATCGTCGACCTCATCGCCAACCCACAGGGCGCCGAGTTCCTGGCCCGCGACGTGCGCAACGTGGCCGGCTGGTTCGTCGCGCGCGGCCTGAGGGTCGACGCGGACGGCCTCATCGAGCGGCTGTGCTACGAGGCGGGGCTGCTATGAGGCGCCGCGCCAGGCGTCCCGGGCCGCGGCCGCCGGAAACCCGCCGGCCGCAGTCGGGCCGGCGTCACTGGAGGTAACCCTCCACCTCGTTGACGCTGTGCGCCTGCTCGGTGTCCGGGTCGTTCCCCTGATCGCGGGCGGCCCGGCGCCGGCGCAGGAGGTCCCAGCACTGGTCCAGGGCCTCCTCCAGCTCTCTCAGGCGGACCTGTTCCTCGTCGCTGCTGATCTCACCGCGGCCGAGCTGCCCGCGAAGCTTGTGCTCCTCGTCGACCAAGCCGCTGATCCAGCTCAGCACAGTCTTGTCATCCATGACTCAGAGCCTCGCACATGTCGCGCTCCTCACAGGCCACCCGCCTTCGTTCACACGCCCGACATGTAACCGCAACGCGAAGGGACGCAGTGGCCCGCACGATGTTGATCGGAAAGCGGTAGCGACGGAGGAGTGCGGGCATGGCCTATCAGGCGGAGTACATCTGGATCGACGGCACCAGGCCCTCGCCGCTGATGCGCAACAAGACGCGCATCGTGGCCGACGGCGAGGAGCCGGGGATCTGGGGGTTCGACGGGTCGAGCACCAACCAGGCGCCCGGCGAGAACTCGGACTGCGTGCTGCGCCCGGTGTACACCTGCCCGGACCCGCTGCGGGGCGGGGACAACATCCTCGTGCTGTGCCAGGTCGAGCTGACCGACTACACGCCGCACCCGACCAACACCCGGGTGGCAAGCGTCGCGGCCGCGGAGAAGTACGCCGACCAGGAGCCCAGGTTCGGCATCGAGCAGGAGTACACGTTCTTCCGCAACGGGCGCCCGCTCGGCTGGCCGGAGAACGGCTTCCCGGCGCCGCAGGGCCCGTACTACTGCGGGGTGGGCGGCGAGAAGATGGTGGGCCGCGAGATCGTCGAGGCGCACACCGCCGCCTGTCTCAAGGCCGGCCTCGCCATCGAAGGCACCAACGCCGAGGTCATGATGGGCCAGTGGGAGTTCCAGATCGGAGTGCTCCCGGCGCCGATGATCGCCGACCAGCTGTGGGTGGCCCGCTGGCTGCTGCACCGCATCGCCGAGGACTTCGACGTGGTGGTCTCCTTCGACGCCAAGCCGATGCCCGGCGACTGGAACGGCGCCGGCGCGCACACCAACTTCTCCACCAGGGCGACGATGGATGGCTACGACGCGATCGTCACCGCGTGCGAGGCGCTCGGCCGCAACGCGCAGGCACACGTGGAGAACTACGGCGCGGGCATCAAGGACCGGCTGACCGGCGCCCACGAGACCGCCCGGTGGGACCAGTTCAGCTGGGGTGCCTCGGACCGGGGCGCCTCGGTGCGGATCCCGTGGGCCGTCGAGCGGGCGAAGAAGGGCTGGCTGGAGGACCGCCGGCCGAACGCCAACATGGACCCGTACCTGGTCACCGGCATGATCATCGACACCTGCTGCAGCGCCCTCGCCAGGGAGTCGTTCGCCTGAGCCGTCCCCGCGGGGGCGGGGCGGCCGGCCCGCGGGGGCAAGGTGTTTTAAGAAACACCGCGGCCCGGGGTGGGGTGGGGGGCCCCGAGGGGGGCGGGCAGGCGCGTGGCCGC
>NZ_JBEZXZ010000325.1:0-5956 GCF_040638275.1 Actinoplanes sp. NPDC026623
CGCCGCCACTGCCCCTCTCACCGGGCGTCCTTGATCACCTCTACTCCGGTGATGAGCCGGCGGCCGGCGCCGACCGTGCGCAGCGGGCCGGTCAGGCGCACCGAGGTGTGGCACGGCAGGTTCCCCGCCGACGTGCCGACCATGATCTCGATCTCGCCGGGCTCGACGACGCGTTCCAGGTCGCGGCCCGTGAACGCGGTCCGGTCGGCGTGGACCTGGAAGCTCACCCGCGCGCCCGCGCCCGCGGCGAGGTGCACCCGGGCGAAGCCCGTCAGCTGCTTCACCGGGCGCGTCACCTGCGCGACCGCGTCGTGCAGATAGAGCTGGACCACCTCGTCGCCCGCCCGGCCCCCGGTGTTGACGACCCGGACCGACACGGTGAACTCGCCGTCGGTCGGCACCTCGTCGGCGTCGATCGTCAGGTCGCCGACCTCGAAGGTGGTGTAGGACGACCCATGGCCGAACGGGAACAGCGGCGTCGGGTCGAGGTTGCTGATGTCGGTGCGGTCGGCGCCCAGCGGCGGCTGCAGGTAGGTGCCCGGCTGGCTGCCCGGGTGCCGCGGGATCTGCACCGGCAGCTTGCCGCCGGGCTGGATCCGGCCGCTGAGGATGCCGGCGATCGCCTGGCCCGCCTCCTCGCCCGGCATGAACGCCTGCACCAGGCCGGCGGCCCGGCCGTGCACGTCGCCCAGCGCGTACGGGCGGCCGGAGACGACGACCACGACCACCGGGGTGCCGGTGTCGAGGAGCTCGGCGAGCAGGTCCGCCTGGATGCCCGGCAGGCGCAGGTCCTCGGCGTCGCAGCCCTCGCCGGACGAGCCCTGGCCGAACAGGCCGGCGAGGTCGCCGACGACCGCCACGCACAGGTCCGAGTCCCGGGCCGCGGTCACCGCGGCGGCGAAGCCGGAACGGTCCGCGCCCTGCACGCCGCTGCCCTGCTCGTACACGATCTTGACGTCGGGCAGCTCCAGCCGCAGCGCGTCGACCACCGTCGGCACCTCGATGCCCAGGCCCAGGCCGGGGTGCCGCGGCAGGACGTGGTTCGGGTACGCGTAGCAGCCCATGAACGTGCGCGGGTCGTCGGCGCACGGCCCGACAACGGCCACCTGGCGCAGCGGCGGCCGGTCCTCGCCGAGCACCGGCAGCGCCGTGCCGGCCTCCAGCAGCACGATCGAGCGCTCGGCCATCTCGCGGGCCAGCGCCCGGTTGGCGGGGGAGTCGAGGTCGATGCCGGCCGCGCGCGCCACCGAGGCCTCGGGGGTCCAGTCGGGGTCGAGCAGGCCGAGCTCGGCCTTCTGGGTGAGCAGCCGCCGGGCGGCCCGGTCGACGAGCTCCTCGGCGATCTCTCCGCCGCGTACCCGCTCCACCAGGCCGGCGAAGCCGACGGTGTCCGGCAGCTCGACGTCGACGCCGGCGGCGAGGGCCTGCGCGCCGGCGTCGCCGGCGTCGGCGGCGACGCGGTGCATGGTGGCGAGGAATGGCACCGCCCAGTAGTCGGAGACCACGGTCCCGGTGAAGCCCCACTGCTCGCGCAGCAGCTCGGTGAGCAGCCACGGGTCCGCGTGCGGCGCGACGCCGTCCACGTCGGAGTACGAGGCCATCACGGAGCCGGCGCCGGCCTCGGTCACGGCGGTCTCGAAGCTCGGCAGGATGACGTCCATCAGCTCGCGCCGGCCCATCGGCACCGGGCCGTGGTTGCGGGCGGAGCGGGCGGCCGAGTAGCCGGCGAAGTGCTTGAGGGTTGCGATGACGCCGGCGCTCTGCAGGCCCCGGACGTACGCGGCGCCGAGCATCGACACCAGGTACGGGTCCTCGCCCATGGTCTCCTCGACCCGGCCCCAGCGGTAGTCGCGGACCACGTCGAGCACGGGGGACAGGCCCTGGTGCACGCCGACCGCGGCCATGTCCCGGCCGATCGCCGCGGCCATCCGCTCGATCAGGTCCGGGTCGAAGGTCGCGCCCCAGGCGATCGCCGCGGGGTAGACGGTCGCGCCGTAGGTGGTGAAGCCGGTGAGGCACTCCTCGTGCACCAGCGCCGGGATGCCCAGCCGGCTGCCCTCGAGCACGATCCGCTGCTGGCGGATCACCTCGGCCGTGCCCTCCTCCGCGGTGACCGGGATGCCGCCGTAGACCCGGGTGAGGTGGCCCAGCCCGTGCCGGCTGGCGTCGGCGAGCGAGATGCTGCCGGAGGCGGCGAACACGTCCTGCATCGGCGCGACGTTGAGGTCGGCGTCCGGCTGACCGCCCTCGTCCATGGCGTTGCGTACCCACCGGCTGCCCAGCTGCGCGACCTTCTCCTCGAGGGTCAGCTGCGCCAGCAGCAGGCTGACCCGGTCGGCGACGGGCAGCGTCGGGTCGTGCCAGTCAGGTGTCGTCACGATGGTTCTCCTTACGAGCCGGACGGGCGTCGAGCTTCCGAAACTTTCGGACTTTCAGTGAGATCTGGTCGCGACCGGATCGTGACCTATGATCCCGTCAGGCGGCGCTCGACGCGCTGCGATGGGGTCCACTCTCGCTGGTTGAGCACGAGTCTTACAAGGGCCTTGACACGTCAATCGCGAAATCCTACGTTAACAAAATCTCTCGGTAACTTGCGGTTGTCGATCGAAAGTTCCAGAATCCTGGGACCGGGATCGACCGTCACCCCTCAGACAATCGACTCGCCGCATCCCTGCGGCTCTCGAGTACGGAGATCAGCGTGGAGCGCAGCCCGATATCTCGTCGCACCCTTCTCAGCCTCACCGCCGCCGCAGGTGCCGGCGCCGCCCTGGCCGCCTGTGGCAGCTCCGGCCCCGGCGGCGGCGGTTCCAGCGACGCCAAGGGCGGGACGGCCAGCTACTGGTTCCTCACCGGACAGCCCGGCGAGGGGATCCGGCAGGCCGCTGCGGAGCGGTTCAACAAGGCCAACCCCGACAACAAACTCCAGTTCACCGCGTTCGAGAACGACGCCTACAAGCAGAAGATCAAGACGGCCATCGGCGCCGGCCAGGCACCCACGCTGATCTGGGGCTGGGGCGGCGGCGGCCTGAAGAGCTACGTCGACGCCGGCCAGGTCGAGGACCTGACCGGCTGGTTCGGCGAGAACGCGGCGGTCAAGGACCGCCTGTTCCCGTCCTCGTTCGGCCCGGCGACCGTCGGCGGCAAGATCTACGCGATGCCGTGCGAGACCGTGCAGCCGATCGTCCTCTACTACAACAAGAAGGTCTTCGCGCAGGCGGGCGCGCAGCCGCCGCAGTCGTTCGAGGACATGATGGCGCTGATCCCGACGTTCAAGAAGGCCGGCGTGACGCCGTTCTCGCTGGCCGGCAAGGCGCGCTGGACCAACATGATGTGGCTGGAGTTCCTGCTCGACCGCATCGGCGGGCCCGAGGTCTTCCAGAGCGTCTTCGAGGGCGAGAAGGACGCCTGGTCCGACCCGGCCGTGCTGGACATGCTCACCAAGATCCAGACGATGGTGCAGGCCGGCGCGTTCGGCAAGGGCTTCTCCTCGGTCGACGCCGCGGACAACGCCGACCAGGCCCTGCTCTACACCGGCAAGGCCGCGATGATGCTGCACGGCGGCTGGACCTACGGCAGCATGAAGAAGGACGGCGGCGACTTCGTCTCCGGCGGCAACCTCGGCTGGATGAACTTCCCGCCGGTCGCCGGCGGCAAGGGCGACCCCACCGACACGGTCGGCAACCCGGGGCAGTACCTCGCGATCTCGTCGAAGGCGACGGCCGAGCAGAAGGCGACCGCGAAGAAGTTCTTCACCAGCGGGGTGCTCGACGCGGACGAGACCAAGGCGTGGATCAACGACGGCGGCTCGGTACCGGTCGTCAAGGGCACCGAGGCCGTCCTCGCCGCCTCGCCGGACGCCGCGTTCCTCAAGTACGTCTACGACACCTCCGTCAACGCCAAGGTCTTCGCGCAGTCCTGGGACCAGGCGCTGAGCCCGACCGCGGCCGAGGCGCTGCTGGACAACATCGCCAAGCTGTTCCAGATGGATGTCACGCCCCAGCAGTGGGTCACCAACATGAACCAGGTCATCGGCAAGTGACCGCGCTTGCTCCGCCCCCGGACGCACTGGCAGGACGCTCCACCAATACCGGCGGGCGGAGCAAGTCCGTGTCCTGGATGGTGTTGCCGGCGCTCGCCGTGTTCGTGGCGTTCGGCATCATCCCGCTGCTGGGCGCCCTGGGCCTCAGCTTCACCCAGTGGGACGGCATCGGCGACATCCATCCGGCGGGCCTGGACAGCTGGCGGGCGGCGCTGGGCGATTCCGAGCTGTACCACGCGCTCGGGGTGACGTTCCTGGTGATGGCGCTTTCCTGGCTGTTCCAGACGCCGATAAGCCTGTTGATCGGCGTCTTCCTGGCCTCCCACAAGCGCTATCGCGGCCTGCTGGCGGTGCTGTTCTTCATCCCGTTGCTGCTGAGCTCGGCGGCCATCGCGATCACCTACGGCGCCCTGCTGAATCCGAACTTCGGGCTCGGCGCCGGGCTCAACATCCCGCTGCTCAACCAGGACTGGCTGGGACAGAGCAACCTGGCCGTGTGCACGGTCGTGTTCGTGGTGTCCTGGCAGTTCATCCCGTTCCACTCGCTGATCTACCAGGGCGCGGTGCGGCAGATACCCAGGTCCATGTTCGAGGCGGCCGAGATCGACGGAGCCGGGCGGGCGAGCGCGTTCTTCCGCATCACCCTGCCGCAGCTCAAATACACGATCATCACCTCGTCGACGCTGATGGTGGTGGGGTCGCTGACGTTCTTCGACCTGATCTTCGTGCTCACGTCGGGCGGTCCCGGCGACGCGACCCGGGTGCTGGCGCTGGAGATGTACCAGACCGGGTTCAAGGCCAACCTGATGGGACCGGCCAGCGTCATCGCGGTGATCCTGGTGCTCGTCGGCCTCGGCCTGGCCCTGCTGCTGCGCCGGATCGGCGGCGGCAGCGCGTCCGACAGCCAGATGGAAGGTGCCTGATGGCCATCTCGACCCGGCCGGCGCTGCCGAAACCCGCCGGCCCGGCACCCGCCCGGTCCGGCGGCCCGCGGCGCAGGCCGTCGGTGCTGCGGCGCTGGAACTGGATCGGCGGCGGCTTCGGCTGGCTCTGGCTGCTGGTGGTGATGCTGCCGATCTACTGGATCGTCATCACCAGCTTCAAGACGCGCAGCAACTACTACGCGCAGAACCCGCTCGTCCCGCCGACCGATCCGACGTTCGAAAACTACCGGCAGGTCATCGAGGCCGACTTCACCCGCTACTTCCTCAACAGCGTGGTGGTCACGGCCGGTGCGACACTGCCGGCGGTGCTGGTCTCGTTCATGGCGGCGTACGCGATCGTGCGTGGCGGGGCGGGCAGCCGCTTCCTGCGCTCGGTCAACGGGCTGTTCCTGATGGGACTGGCGATCCCGCTGCAGGCGGTGGTCATCCCGATCTACCTGATCATCATCCGGCTGCAGATGTACGACACCCTGATGGCGATCATCCTGCCGTCGATCGCCTTCGCCATCCCGTTGTCGGTGCTGGTGCTCGCCAACTTCATCCGGGACGTGCCCAAGGAGCTGTTCGAGTCGATGCGCCTCGACGGCGCCTCCGAGTGGGGCACCCTCTGGCGGCTGGCCTTCCCGCTGACCCGGCCCGCGCTGGTCACCGTGACCATCTATCAGGGGCTCGCCGTCTGGAACGGGTTCATCCTGCCGCTGATCCTCACCCAGAGCCCGGAGCAGCGCACCCTGCCGCTCGGATTGTGGAGCTTCCAGGGCCAGTACGGCGTCAACGTCCCGGCGGTGCTCGCCTCCGTGGTGCTGACCACGCTGCCGATTCTGATCTGCTACGCGATCGGCCGGCGGCAGCTGCTCAGCGGTCTCACCGCGGGCTTCGGTAGGTGACCAGGTCGGCGGTGCTGTTGCGGATCACCAGCTCCGTCGCCAGTTCGACCCGGGGGGCCTGAAGGGTCTCGCCGCGCGCCATCCGC
>NZ_JBEZXZ010000326.1:0-5913 GCF_040638275.1 Actinoplanes sp. NPDC026623
CGCCGCCGCGCTCGACGCCGCCGTGCACGCCTGGGACATCGCCGTCGCCACCGGGCGGCCGTCACCGCTCGACGAGGACCTCGCCGCGGGGCTGCTGCCGGTGGCCCACGCGATCGTCGAGCCGCTGCGCCGGTACGGCGTCTACGCCGCCGCGCTGGAGCCGTCCGGCGCCGAGGGCGCCCCGGCGCAACTGCTCCGCTACCTGGGCCGCGACCCGCACTGGACCCCGGCGGCCTGAGCGTCGGTGGGCCGAGTTTCTCCACCGGCGACGGGCGACGACGGCACCCTGGCACCTTCCATCGCATGAACGCCGAAGAACGAGGGCTGGCGCTACTTCGCCGCGCGTAGTACGTTGGGCGATATAGCGGATGACGGAGGAAGTGTGGGCGAGGAACTGGGCCGGTGGGCCGAGCCGGGGCTGTTGGTTCTGACGAGCCTCGCGGAGGGCCCGAAGCACGGCTATGCGATCACCATGGACATCGCCGAACAGGCCGGCGTGACGCTGGGCCCGGGAACGTTGTACGCGGCTCTGCAACGGCTGGAGGAGCGCGGGCTGGTCGAAGGGTTGCCGGCTGACGGGCGGCGCCGGCCATACCGGTTGACCGCGGCCGGGGCAGCCGAACTTGCCGGGCAGGCGCAACGGATGCGACGGCTCGCCACCCTCAGCCTGGACCGCCTGCAGGTGAGGCCGGCATGAGCGGCGATCCCCGCGTGGTGCGGGCGCTGGTCGGCTGCTATCCGCCGCAGTGGCGGCACCGATACGGCGAGGAATACGCCCAGCTGCTCCATGACATGCAGGTCCATCGCCGGCCCCGGCTCGTGGTCGATTCGCTGCTGGGGGCCGCCCGAGCCAGAGGTGCGCTGATGTCCGAACGTTCACCGCTCGCGTTGCCCGTCTGGTCGGCCGCGTTGTTCACGGCGGCCGGGATCGGCTTCGCGAAGCTTGCCGAGGACTTCCCGGGCATCGCCGCGACCGCACACACCGTGATGGTGATCGCCTCAGCGGTGGCGCTGCTGGCGCTGGCCGTCGCGGCGGCGCCGGCCGCCGTCGTTCTGTTCCGCGGCCGCGCCGACGGGGCATGGAAATACGTCGCGGTCCCGGTCGCGGCGGCTGCGCTCTGGTATGGGGTGGTGCGGATCGCCGTCGCCACGGCCGCCGGTCACGCAGTGCACTCGGGGCCGAACGTCGCCGCGTTCGCGATGATCGTGGCCGCCGGGCTCGGCGTCCTGGCCGCGACGGCGTGGGCTGCGACACGGGTTCTGCAGCGGGTTCCGGTCGCCGGACCGGGCCGGCTGCGGCCGGTGACCGTGACGGCGATGGCGGCGGGGATGGTCGGCGCGACCATCGCCGTGCTGGTCTGGGGTCTTCGCGTACGCCTGGCCGACGCCGCCGCCTTCGACGGCGATCAGGGCCTGATGGCCACCTCCTTCGTGTCGAGCTGGATCGCGGTTCTGATCGCCCTGTGCGCCGCGAGCGTGCTCAGCGGGGTCGCCGCGCGGCGTCACCTGACCGCCTCCTGGCGGCCACGCCTGCCCGGCGCCTGATCCGGGACAGGCCTCCTGCGACTTACCGACCTCCCGGCCTTCCGGCGTTCTGCTGAGAAAGGGCGATGCCGCATGCCCGCACCAACGGTGACGATCCAGGCCGAGGGCCTCGCCAAGCGCTACCGCCGCCACCTGGCGGTCGACCGGCTCAGCTTCCAGGTCCGCGAAGGCGAGATCTGCGCTCTGCTCGGTCCGAACGGCGCCGGGAAGACTTCCGCCATGCGGATGCTCGTCGGGCTGTCCACCCCCGATTCCGGCACCGCGAGCATCGCCGGCACGCCCGTGAGGCTGGGCGCGCCGGTGTTGCGGCGGGTCGGCGTGCTCATCGATGGCCCGGCGTTCGTGCCGCACCTGAGCGGCACAGCCAACCTTCGGCTGCTGTGGTCGGCCGGCGGACGAGCGTGGCCGCCGCCGGGTCTTGACGAGGCGCTGGACCTCGCCGGTCTCGGCGCGGCGATCGGGCGCCGGGTGAAGGGCTACTCGATGGGCATGCGGCAGCGGCTCATGCTCGCCGCCGCGTTCATGCGCCGGCCCGACGTGCTGGTGCTCGACGAGCCGGCCAACGGCCTCGACCCGGCTGAGGTCCGCGCCCTGCGTCGCCATCTGGCAGACCGTTCCGCCGCCGGGGCCACCGTGCTGATCTCCAGCCACCAGCTCGCCGAGGTGCAGCAACTTGCCACCCACGCGGTGGTGTTGAACCACGGCCGTCTCGCGGCCGCGGGACCGCTCGGCGATCTGGTCGGCGCCCACGCATCGCTCGAGGACGCCTACCTGGCCATGACGGACGGATATCACGATGCTGCGCTTTGAGCTCACCACCCAGCTGGTTCGGGTACGTACGTTGATCGCGCTGGCCTGCCTCGCCGGCGTGCCGGTCGCCGCGGCCATTCCGCTCGCAGCTCAGCCCGGGCAGCGCAACGGTAATGAGAGCGGCCTGTTCGGCGCCTCGCCCTACTCCGCGGCCAACCACGCGATGGCGAGCCTGGAATTCATGGCGCCGCTGCTGCTGCCGATCGTCGTCGCGCTACTGGCCTGCGCGATCGCCTCGGCCGACCGGGACTGGGGCGTGCTGCGCTACCTCTACGTCGCCCCGGTCACCCGCGAGCGCCTGCTGGCCGCCAAGCTCGCTGCCACGGCACTGGCGACCCTGATCGCCGTTGTCGTCGTCATGGTCGCCGGTTTTGCCGCAGGCACCGTCGTGTTCGGCTGGCACCCGTTCCACATCATCGGTGCGGCCCCGCTGACCACCGGTGAAGCGACCGGTCGTGTGCTGGCCGCCACCGGATACACGCTGCTGTGCATGCTCGCCATGGCCGCCATCGCCTTCACCCTGGGCCTGTTGCTGCCCCGCGGCGCCGAAGCGCTGGCCATCGCCGTCGGCTTCGTGGTGGTCGCGAGCATCATCAATGGCCAGCACGCCCTCCACGCCGTCGCAGCCGTCCTGCCGGTGCACTACTGGCAGAACTGGATCGGCCTGTTCGACCCGGCCGGCGCCCCCGATCTGGCCCTCGGCGCAGGCGTTCAACTGGCCACCACGGTCCTCTGCACGACGGCCGGCTGGCTCATCCTGCGTCACCGCGACCCGGCCGCCTGATCCACGGGCGGGCCGATGGGGGAGACCCAGGCGCACCGGCCGGGTCGTCGGCGGATGCCCGGAAGCGGGGCGAGCGGTTCCTGAGTCGCGCTGGAGCCCGGCTTGAGGTTCCGGGCCGAAGGGAGGTCCGAGGCGGCGTCCTGCCGTCCCGACCCAGACCCCGACCAGGGAGTTTTCTCGGATGTCGTTCCTCCCGGAACCAGTTGACCCGGCCCGCCACGAGCGGGTCCGCGCCGCCCGCCGGATCGTCGCCGCCGCGCTGCTGCCGCTGATCGCGATCCCGATGCTGGCGACCTCGGCGCAGGCCGCCGAGGCGCCGGCCGCAGGTGGTTACTCGCTGGCCGCGACCGTCAGCCCGGCCGCGCTGACGGTGCAGGAGTGCGCCGCCGACCCGAACTGCCTCGTCGCCCCGGCGCCGGTCGCCGACAGCGCCGCGAACTACAAGGCGCTGCAGGGCCTGATCGACGCCGCCCGGATCCGCACCGGCCTGGACAAGGACGGCAAGGTGCTCACCGGCCCGACGCCGATGACCGTGTTCGTGCCCGCCGGCGAGTACCTGATCAACAAGGGTCTGCGGCTGCCCCCGTACGTCAGCCTGCGGGGCGCCGGCATCACCGCCACGGTGCTGCGGGCCGACCCGAGGATCGCGTCCAACTGGTCCTACAGCACCATCGTCCGGCACAACGACGTCAAGTCGGCCGGCAGCACCCAGACGGTCTCCGACCTCACGGTGAACGGCGACTGCCGCGCCGGCGCCGGCGCACCGGTGCCGGCGGACCTGCCGGCTAGCCCCGCCGAGCCCTGCGACTTCCTCAGCACCGTGCCGGGGACCAACACCAACACCGCCGGCGGCGTCAGCGTCGGCGACGGCTGGACGGTGCGGCAGGTCCGCATCACCAACGTCGAGTATTTCAAGCTCTGGATCCACAACGCCAAGGACGTACAGATCGTCGACAACCGGTTCGACAACTGGGGCGGCGCCGAGTCCGGCGACGAGGACAACATCGGCGGCGGCGGCCGCAACGAGAACGTCCTCATCGAACACAACCAGTTCGACCGGACCATCCGCGGCAACGGCATGGACTTCACCAACGCGATCCGGCCGACGATCCGTTACAACACGATCTACACCGACCGGGCCGTCGCGGCCGCCCGCGGGATGGGTGATTACGGCACGATCTACATGGAGGGCGTCCCGGAGGCGACCATCGCCGACAACCTGCTGTACGGCGCGCACATCCAGCTTCAGTCGAACGGCAAGTACGACCACGTCGGCAGCAACAAGGACATCACCAACCCGCGCGCCTCGGTGATCTCCGGCAACCAGATCATCGACTCGTTCGGCCCGGGCGTCACGATCGTCTACGACGACTACTCGACTCCGGACCCGGCGTTCCCCACCGACCCGAACAAGGTGGTCTGGGGCACCCCCGGCACCTGGGACACGATCAGCACCGAGGGCCAGAACCACTACCTGCGCCCGGGCGGCGCCAACGTGGTCTCCGGCAACACCATCATCCGGCCGGCGGAGTCCGGAGTCGTCGTCGCCGGCCTGCGCAACCAGGTCAAGACCGCGGCCGACACGATCACCGGCAACACGGTCGTCAACGCCGGCGCGAGCGGCTCGTACGAGTACAGCACCGGCGGCGGCACGTACGAGACCAGCGGCGTCGTGATCGGCATCGGCAACGGCGACAAGATCTACGGCAACTCGGTCGCCGACCAGCTGGACGCCGAGCACCCGAGGCACACCACCTGGTTCGGTGTCCAGCTCGGCGCCCGGAGCGCCAAGAGCACGATCACCAACACCGTGCTGACCGGCCCGAACGGGGAGGCCAACACCGCCACCGGCGTGCTGGGCTACCTGAACCGCAACGGCGTCGCCGTCCCGTACGCGCCGACCGGCCTCGCCGTGGCCAACGGCACCGTCACCTGGGACGAGAGCTACGTGCAGGCCGGCGTGCCGGTCGCCGGCTACAAGGTGTTCCGCGACGGGGAGCAGGTCGCCGACCTGCCGACCGGCAGCGCCGTCGTCCCGGGCAACCTGCTCTCCGCCAACGCGTTCAGCCTCGAGGCGGACGTGCCGGTGAACACGGTCTACAACGTCGTCTCCACCACCTCGCTCGGCCGGTACGCCGCGGCCGGCGCGGTCGGCACCGCGTCGCTGTCGCTGAAGGCCACCGCGGCCGGCTCGATCGGCGCGGCCGGCGTGGACTACGTCCCGGTGACCCCGAACCAGCAGTACACGACGACCGCGTCCTACCAGGCGCTGGCCGGGGCGTTCAACCGGGCCCGGACCGGCATCGAGTACTACGACGCGGCCAAGGTCCGGATCAGCCGCCTGGCGACCGGGAACACCAACTCGAAGGAGACCGCCGACAACTGGATCACCAGCTCGTTCACGTCGGCCGCGCCGGCGAACGCCGTCTACGCGCGGGTCTTCGTCTCGGTGGACAACACCCTCAAGGACGACGTGCACCTGGTGGACCGGATCGGCCTGGTGGCCGGCACCAACACCGAGCAGTTCGTCACCGCGGGCGCTCCGGCCGGCGCCACGTACCACGTGCTGGCGTACCGCCAGGGCGGCGAGTTCGGTTCGATCTCCGCGGTCAAGGCACCCTGACCACGCGGCCACACCGGCGATCGGGGGCCGGGCCCCCCCCGGCCCCCCGGCCCCCGGGCGCCCACGCACCCCCCCTACCGGGCCCCGGGGGGGGCCCCCAACAACCCCCCGCCGACCCGGGACAGGTCGAGCCGGGGCAGCGCCTCCCGGC
>NZ_JBEZXZ010000327.1:0-5906 GCF_040638275.1 Actinoplanes sp. NPDC026623
CGGACCCGTCGCCCCCCCGTTGGGCGGCCTATTTTTTTGTTACTCACCTGGGGTACACGAACGGCCCCCCCCTTTCGGGGGGCCGCCTTTCCCATGCCTTTTCGATCGATCAGCTGATCGCGAAGGGATTGATCAGCTGATCGTGCAGGGTGAGCCGTTGAGGGTGAAGGCGGCCGGCCGTGCGGTGTTTCCGGTGTGGGTGGCCTGGAAGCCGATGCCGACGGAGCCGTTCGCCGGGATGGTCCGGTTGTAGGCGACATTCCTGGCGTTCACCGCGCCGGAGGCCGGCGAATAGGTGGCGTTCCAGCCGGAGGTGATGGTCTGCCCGGTGGGCAGGGTGAAGGCCAGGGACCAGTCGTTGATCGCCGTGGTGTCGGTGTTGGTGATGGAGATGCTCTCGGTCAGGCCGGTGTTCCACGCGTTCACCTGGCTGGTCACCCGGCACCTGGCCGAGCCGGTCGGCGGCGTGGACGGCGGCGTGGACGGCGGCGTGGACGGCGGTGTGGACGGCGGCGCGCCGGTCAGGTCGAAGAATCCGATGGCATACGCGGCCATGCCGCTCTGCGGGAGGCTGTGGCCGGCGCCCTGGATGCTGTACGCCTCGACCTGGACGGCGCCGGCGGCATCGGCGTAGCGGCGGCGGCTCCAGCCGGACTGCGGGGTGTCGGTGGATGTCGGCGTCTGGCTGAGCCCGAACACGTTCGTCCACTGCTCGATCTCCTCCTGCAGCAGCGGGTACGGCACGAGGGTGTCGGCGGTGCCGTGCCAGAGCTGCACCCGCGGGCGGGTACCGGCGTATCCGGGGTAGGCCTGGCGGACCGCGTCGCCCCACTGCTGTGGCGTCCGGTCCATGGAGCCTCCGGTGCACTTGCTGGCGCCGGGTGGATAGTCGGCCGCGTTGGCGAAGCAGTTGAACGGCACCCCCATGAACGCGGCCCCGGCCTTGAAGACGTCCGGATAGAGGGCGAGCATCTCGTTGGTCATCATGCCGCCGGACGAGCTGCCGGTGGCGTAGACGCGGTTCGGGTCGCCGCCGTAGTGCTGCTCGGCGTAGGTGACCATCGAGACGATGGAGACGGGGTCGCTGCCGCCACCGCGGCGCTTGGCCGCGTCCGACCAGGTGTCGAAACACCTGCCGAAGCCGGCCTCCTGCATGGCGGACGGGTAGATCACCAGGAAGCCGTAGCGGTCGGCCAGCGAGGCGAACTCGCTGCCGGAGTAGAAGCCGGGGCCCGAGCCGCCGCAGCCGTGCATCGCGACCACGATCCCCGGATTGGCCGGGCGGGACTCCGGAACGTAGATGTGCATCTGCATGCCGCCCGGGTTGTCCCCGAAGTTCGTCACCTGCACGAGGGACGCCGCGAACGCGGGGGTGGCCGCCGGCACGGCGAGGGCGGCCGCCGCCAGTGACGTGGCGGCGGCGAGCAGGAGGACCCTGCGTCTGATCTTCATTGCCTGACTCCTCTTCGCCCTTCGGTTCGAGCCTCGTATGACACTTAGCTTGCGTCGGGGTGAGGAAACTGTCAATCGATGGTTCTCGATCGAGTCCGGGGTCTCGAGCGGATGCCGTTACTGTCGGATCTCAATGTCCGCCGAGCCCTGCCGGGAGCCGTCGCAGTGACAAACCCGTACGACATCGAGGAGATCTTCCCGGACGACGACGCCGGGCCGGTGCGGCTTCCCCGGCGGCAGTCCGGCAACTCGCCACAGGGCCTCGCCGTGACGTTGCTGGCCGACTACACCCTGCGCAGCCGGGCCCGGCTGCCGTCGGCTGCCGTCGTGGCACTGCTCGCCGAGGCCGGCGTGAGCCACGCCGGTGCCAGGACCGCCATCAGCCGGCTCGCCCGCCGTGGCGTGCTGGAAGGCAGCCGGCAGGGACGTAACAGCTTCTACCGCCTGACCGAGGCCGCCGCCTCCTACCTGGCCACCGGCGGCAGGGCGATCGCCTCCTCCGCCGCCGGCGGCCGGCCGTGGGACCGGCACTGGACCCTGATCGCGTTCTCGCTGCCGCAATCGGAGCGGACGCGGCGGCGGGCGCTGCGCAGCCGGCTGCGGTGGCTGGGCTACGCGCCCCTGTACGACGGCCTGTGGATCTCGCCGCGCGATCTCACCGGTCAGGTCAAGGCGCAGCTGGCTCAGCTCGCACTCGGCGCCATGACGGTGTTCCGGGCCCGGCATGTCGGCCTCGACACGGCGATCGGCCGCAGCCCGCTCGATGCGTGGGACACGGCGGCGATCGCCGGACAGTACGAGGGCTTCATCCGGCGCTGGGACCCGCTGCTGTCCCGCATGCCCATCACCGGCGCCGAGGCGGTCCGTGCGCGCACCGAGGTCATGGACACCTATCGGCGCCTGCCGATCATCGACCCCCAGCTGCCCGTCGAACTGCTTCCGCCCGGATGGTTGCGCAACCGCGCCGCAGACCTGTTCGGCGCGGTCTACGACGGCCTCGCCCAGCCCGCGGAGGACCACGTCAAGGCCGTCGCGGGCCGCTTCACCACCGGAGCGCTGCCCGGCGTACGGGCGCACATCGTCACGGATCTGCTCGCCGGTCTGCCGCAGGACCAGATGTCACCGGGATCCTGACAGGCGGGACTTCTCGGGTTTTCCGTTATCTGGCCGGATCCACAAAGGTCCCCGGCGATCTTTGAAAAGGAGACTTGACGCCCGCCCGCCCATCACGCACATTGATGCGTCGGCGCTGGCAGCCGATTCTCGATCGACGACGGTGATGTGACATGCGAGCTGGCGGCACGCTCGAAACGAGCATGGTGAGCGCCGCCCAGGCGGGTGACCGGCGGGCCCTGGACGAGCTGGTGACGACCAGCCTGCCGCTGGTGTATTCGATCGTCCGGCGGGCACTGGACGGCCACGACGACGTCGACGACGTCGTGCAGGACGTCATGGTGCGGGTTCTCGGCCGGCTCGGCGCACTGCGCCGGCCGGAGAGCTTCC
Source organism: Actinoplanes sp. NPDC026623 (assembly GCF_040638275.1). Classification (NCBI taxonomy): domain Bacteria; kingdom Bacillati; phylum Actinomycetota; class Actinomycetes; order Micromonosporales; family Micromonosporaceae; genus Actinoplanes; species Actinoplanes sp. NPDC026623. The sequence goes on from NZ_JBEZXZ010000327.1 coordinate 2,956, forward strand.
GTTCCTGGCTGACCGCGATCACCGTGCACCAGGTCGGCACGCATCTGCATCGGCGCAGGGCCGCCGTCCGGCGGTCCGCGCCCCTGGACGAGGCCGCCGGCGTGCCGGATCCCACCGCGTCGTTCGAGGACGTGACGGCGCTGCGGGCGGACCTGTCGGCCCAGCGTCGCCAGGTCGTGCACGCGGGTCATTGGATGGATCCCGACGACCGCGTGCTGCTCTCGCTGTGGCTGCTCGAACTCGCCGGCGAGCTGACCCGGGCCGAGGTGGCGGCGGCGATCAACACGAGCGTGGCGCATGCGGGCGTACGGGTGCAGCGGATGCGGCAGCAGCTCGAGGTGAGCCGCGAACTGGTCGCCGTGCTGGAGCGCGGCCAACGGTGCGCGGGCCTCGACGCGGCGATGACGGACTGGGACGGCGTGCCGAGTCCGCTGTGGCGCAAACGGCTTGCCCGGCACATCCGGTCCTGTGGCGTCTGCGCCCCGGCCGCGGCGGCGAGGATTCCGGTGGAGCGGCTCCTGCTGGCGTTGCTGCCCGTGCCGGCCGGGCTGGCCGTCGCCGTGCTGGCCAAGAGCGCCGCCGCGCTGACGGCCACGTCGTCGGCGGCGGCGGTGGCGGTCGGGGCGTCGGGTACGAAGGCGGGTCTCCTCGGTCAGCTCGTGCAGACCCTCGTGGCCCACCCCATCGTGGCGTCGGTCGCGGCGTGCACCGTGGCCGTGGGCGCCACCGTCACGGTGACGAACCTGCCCGGCCCGGCTCCGCGCTCCCCCCGGGTGGTCGCGGCGCCGCCGTCGGCTCCGGTACGGGTGCCGCCGCCGTCGACGGCACCGGCCGCGCCGAGCCGCCGCCCGACGTCCGCCACGACGCCGCCGCCGGCCGCGACGCCGTCCGCCAAGGCGGTGGTGCCGGTGCCCGGACGGCCCGTGTCGCTGGAGTCCGCCGCGGACCGGCCCGGCCAGTTCGTCACGACCGTCGACGGTCTCGGCGTCCTGACACCGGTCCCGGCGGGCAGCGACGCCACGCTGCGGCGGCAGGCGACCTTCACCGCGGTCGCCGGCCTCGCGGATCCCGCCTGCCTCTCCTTCCAGGCACCGGACGGCCGCTACCTGCGGCACTCCTCGTGGCGGCTGCGCCTCGACCCGAACCAGGGCACGGCGCTGTTCCGGGGGGACGCCACCTTCTGCGCCCGGCCCGGTACGCCGGCCGGCACGATCACCCTCGAGGCCTCCAACTATCCGGGCTGGTTCATCCGCCCTCGCGCCGGCGAGGTGTGGGTGGACCAGACGGACGGCACCGCCGCCTTCCGGGCCGGCAGCTCGTTCCGGGCCCGGCCGGGGCTGGCGGACTGAGCCAGCGGGATCCGCGGCCTGCCGGCCGATGGGGACGGCCGTCCGTAATGGTCGCTCATAACAACTTTTCAGCGCTCAATTTGGTTCCGAAATTATCGGTCTGTTCCCGAACTTTCCGCGGTTGCAATTGATGGAAGACGGTCTTGACCGGCCGGACACGTCGCCGTAACGTGCGCTGCAGTAGGGAAATGGCGCCGATCAATGTCTCGTAACTTTCGGTGCGCCCATTCTTTCAATGCTCGATGACTCCTGCCCTGAATATGCGAAGGAGGCTGGATCATGCCCACGATCCGGTTAGGTCGGCGGTCGGTGCTGGGTCTCGCCGGCGCCGGTGCCATGAGTGCGGTCCTCGGCGCCTGCGGCGACGGCGACGAGAAATCGTCCGGATCGAGCGGGAAGATCCGCTGGTGGCACATCGCCAACACCGACCCGATGCTCTCGGAGTGGGCGGCGATGGCGAGCCGCTTCTCCGCCGCCCACCCGGGCGTGAAGTTCGAGATCACCCCGCTCGAGAACGAGGCGTTCAAGACCAAGCTGACCACCACCGTCCAGGCCGGTGACCCGCCGGACATCTTCCACACCTGGGGCGGCGGAGTGCTGTTCCAGCAGGCCGAGGCGGGCATGGTCAAGGAACTCACGTCCGATGTCGCCGGCTGGCGCGACACGCTGATCCCGACCGCGCTCGACCCCTACACCAAGGACGGCAAGACGTACGCGTCGCCGGTCGACACCGGCATGGTCGGCTTCTGGTACAACAAGGAGCTCTTCGCCCGGGCCGGGGTGAGCTCGCCCCCGGCAACGTGGGCCGACTACCTGGAGGCCGTGCGCAAGCTGAAGGGCGCGGGCATCACCCCGGTCGCCCTCGCCGGCAAGGAGAAGTGGCCGGGCCACTACTACTGGGCCTATCTGGCCATGCGCATCGGCGGTCTGGACGCCCTGAATCAGGCCGCCGCCGACAAGAACTTCAACACTCCCGACTTCGTGGCGGCCGGCACCCGCCTGGCCGAGCTGGTGGCGTTGCAGCCGTTCCAGACCGGATTCCTGGCCGCCGGCTACTCCACCGCCGACGGCCAGGCGGCCACGGTCGGCAACGGCAAGGCCGCGATGGAGCTGATGGGCCAGTGGGCGCCGGTGGTCGAGCGGGACAACTCGGTCGGTAAGAAGGGGCTCGGCGACAAGCTCGGCTTCTTCGCCTTCCCCGCGGTCGACGGCGGTAAGGGCAAGGGTACGGACGTGTTCGGCGGCGGCGGCGGGTACGCCGTCGGCAAGGACGCCCCGCCCGAGGCGATCGAGTTCCTGAAGTACATCGCCCAGCCCGAGAACGCCCGCATCGAGGCCAAGACGGCCGGCGTCCTGCCGGTGGTGAAGGCGGCCGGGGACGCCGTCACCGACCCCAACCTCAAGCAGGTCGGCAGGACGCTCTCCGCCTCGACCGGATTCCAGCTCTACCTCGACCAGGCGTACGCCCCGGCCGTGGGTCAGCAGGTCAACGACAGCGTGGCCGAGCTGCTCGCCGGCAAGGCGTCGCCGGAGCAGGTCGCCGCGGCGATCACCACCGCGGCGAAGCAGGGCTGACCGCGGTGCTCACCGACGAGCGGCGGC
>NZ_JBEZXZ010000328.1:0-5770 GCF_040638275.1 Actinoplanes sp. NPDC026623
GGGCGGGCCGCGGGGCGCGGGCCGGCGACGACGGTGGCGAGGCGGCGGCGGGCGCGGTGGATCAGCGGTGGGGCGTGCTCACCGGGGTGGCGCCGGTCATCACCGCCAACACAGCCGTGTCCGACCACGATCCCGGCCCCGGCGTGATCGGGCGAGACCGGTGACGGGCTCCTGGCGCGCGGGCCGGGTCCTGCTCGCGTCGTCGTTGTCGCTCGCGCTGGCCGGGCTGTGGGCCGCGCCGGCCGCCGCGGATTCCGTCCGGGACCGGCAGTGGCATCTGGCCGCGCTCGACCTCCCGCGGGCGCACCGGATCACCGAGGGTGCGGGGGTGACAGTCGCGGTGATCGACACCGGTGTCGCCGCGCAGCACCGCGACCTGGCGTCCGCCGTGCTGCGCGGGGGCAGCGTCTACCCGGACTCCACCGGGGACGGCCGCGAGGACGTCGACGGGCACGGCACCGAGATGGCCGGGATCATCGCCGGCCGGGGCCACGGCCGGGGCGGCGGCAGCGGCGTCCTGGGTGTCGCCCCGGCGGCGAAGATCCTGCCGATCGAGGCGCCGATCAACACCTTCGCGACCGCCGACTCGATCGTGGATGCCATCTCCTACGCCGTCGACCACGACGCCGACGTCATCAACATGTCGTTCAGCACGGCGAACGACGACAGGCTGCGCGAGGCCATCCGGGCGGCTTCGGCCGCCGGCATCGTCGTGGTCGCCGCGGCGGGCAACACCGGGGACGTCGACACCGGGGACTACCCGGGCAAATTCCCTGAGGTGCTGACGGTCGGCGCCGTCGATCGCCGGGGTGCCGTCGCGGACTACTCGGTGCGCGGCCCGCAGCTGGAGATCGCGGCTCCCGGCACGGAGATCGTCACCACCGGCATCAAGTCCTCCGGCTACTGCCTGTGCAGCGGGACCAGCGAGGCGGCGGCGGTGGTCAGCGGGGCCGCGGCGCTGGTCCGCGCCCGATATCCGGACCTGAGCGCGGCCGAGGTCATCCACCGGCTGACCGCGACCGCCGTGGACGCGGGCCCGAAGGGACGCGACGACGCCTACGGTTACGGGCGGCTCGACCCCGTCCGGGCACTGACGGCGAAGGTGCCGCCGCTGCCGGCCGGCAAGGCGTCCGCGTCGGCGCGGGTGCGGGCCGCCCCGCCGGTCGACGCCCGGTCGATGCCGCGGTCGAGGACGGCTCCGCTGGTCGTCACGGGCGTGGCGGCGCTGGTGGTCCTGCTCGTCGGCGGGCTCGCCGTGTGGATGCTGCTGAGAAGACGGCGGGCGCGATGATCCGGCACCGTGTGTGATCTTCGGCTCGGGTCCGTCCCGAGCTCAACGCGGGTTCGGTATCGCAAGATGGTCACCATGCGTAGACGGACTCTGCTCGTGGGCCTGGCCGCGACCGCCGGGATCGGGGCGTCGGCCGCCTGTTCGCCGCCGTCGCGCCCCGTCACCGTCACCGTCACCGCCACCGGTGGTGCCGCCTCGCCGTCCGCGGTCGCGTCCACCCCGGCGCCCGCCTCGTCGGTGCCCATCCTGGGCTCGACCGCCGCGTCGTCGCTGGCGCCGCGGGAGATGACGGCGCCGTACACGCCGGTGCCGGGCGCCGCGCCCGGCGCGTACGCGGTGGGCCGGCAGGTGCTGCGGTTCCGGCGCGGCGACCGGGCCCTGCCCACCACGGTCTGGTATCCGGCGAAGGGGGCCGTGCCGGGCACCCCGGACCCGGTCGACGACGCGCCGCCGGCCGCCGGCCGCTTCCCGCTCGTGCTGTTCAGCCACGGCCTCACGGCGCAGCCGGACGACTACGCGGACATGCTGACGCGGTGGGTGCGGGCCGGCTTCGTCGTGGCCGGGCCCACCTACCCGAGGACCTCGTACGGGGTCGCCGACTTCGACCCGCTGGACATCGTCAACCAGCCCGCCGACGCGTCGTGGGTGCTCGACTCGTTACTCGCTCCGGCGGGGCCGTTCGGCGCGATGATCGACCCGGATAGGCTGGCCGCCGCGGGTCACTCGGCCGGGGGAATCACCACGGTCGGGTTGTTCAGTGCCTACCGTGACGAACGTCTCAAAGCGGGCGTGGTGCTGAACGGCACCGACTTCCAGGGCGCGCCGTTCACCGGCCCGCCGGCGGCGCTGCTCTTCGTGCACGGACGCAGGGACAACACCGTCACCTACCGGGCCGGACGCGCTGTCTACGCGGCCGTTCCCTGGTCACGCGCGATGTTGTCGATCACCGACGGGGGACATGTCACCGAGGCGCCGGACTTCGAGGCGACCGTCGGCACATCGACGGAGTTCCTGCGCTGGGCCCTCTACGGCGACGCCGCGGCGCGGGCGCGCCTCCCGCGGGCGGCCGCGGCCGGCGACGCGGGCACGCTGCAGGAGCGGCTCTGAGAGGCGATCCTGGATCTTCCTGACTACCCTGATTCGGGTGACTTCTCCAACGCCTTCCCGTGATCGCAACAAGTTGGCCAGCGCCGGATCGCTGTTGATCTGCGGCCTGCTGGCGGGCGTGGTGGTGGCCGCTGCCTCGTTCCCGGCGGTCGCCATGTCGGGGCTGGCGGCCAAGGCCGGGTCGGAGACGTTCGGTGAGCTGCCCAGTCAGCTCTCGCACCAGAGCGCACCGCAGGTGACGCGGGTCTTCGCCTCGGACAACAAGACCCAGATCGCGGTCATGTACGACGAGTTCCGCAGCGACGTCCCGCTCAAGGACATCTCGGTGAACATGCAGAACGCCATCGTCGCCGCCGAGGACCACCAGTTCTACAAGCACAACGGCGTCGACCTGAAGGGTGTTGCCCGGGCGTTCGTCAACAACAAGAACGGCGGCGGCAAGCAGGGCGCGTCGACGCTGACGATGCAGCTGGTCCGGATGACCCTGGCCTACTCGGCGAAGACCCCGCAGCAGGCGGTCGACGCGACCAAGGACACCCCGGAGCGCAAGCTCTCCGAGATGAAGTACGCGCTGCAGCTCGAGAAGGAACTCAACAAGCAGAAGATCCTCGAGCGCTACCTCAACATCGCGCCCTTCGGCAACGGCGCGTACGGCGTCTTCGCCGGCAGCCAGGTCTATTTCGGCAAGAAGCCGAAGGACCTCACGGTGGCCGAGGCCGCGCTGCTGGCCGGCATGGTGAAGGCGCCGACGTCGTTCGACCCGACCACGCCCAGCGGCTACCCGCAGGCGCTGGACCGGCGCAACTACATCATCGACAACATGCGTGACCTCGGCTACCTGACCCCGGCCGACGCCACCAAGGCCAAGACCGTCAAGCTCGGCAGGACCACCAACCGGCCCGGCAACGGCTGCGTCTCGGTCGCGAAGAGCAACTGGGGCTTCTTCTGCGACTATTTCTACCGCTGGTGGCTGACCCAGGAGGCGTTCGGCAAGAGCACGTACGACCGGGAGCGGCAGCTCAAGACCGGCGGCTACCGGGTCGTGACGTCGCTGGACATCAAGGCGCAGGGCGCGGCGCGCAAGGAGATCACCAAGCAGATCAGGGACACCAACCGCAACGCGCTGCTGCTGGCCGGCGTCGAGCCCGGCTCCGGCCGGGTCCGCGCCCTCGCCGCGAACCGCAAATACAAGCTGGACAGCACGACCGACCCCAAGAACAGGCTCTCGTCGGACCCGGAGAAGGCGGCTCAGGGCATCCGCGGCACCTACCCGAACACCACCAACCCGATCATCACCGGCGGCGGCGACATCAACGGCTACCAGGCCGGCTCGGTGTTCAAGATGTTCACCATGGTCGCCGCCCTGGAGGACGGCCTCGGGCTGGACCACACGATCAACGCGCAGGCGCGGTACAAGTCGGGCTACATCATCGACCCGAGCTCGGACGCGGCGTGCCCCGGCACGCACTTCTACTGCCCGGGCAACGCCGCGAAGAACGAGGTCGGCCAGTTCAACATGTGGACCGGTTTCGGCCGCTCGGTGAACACGTACTTCGTGCCGCTGCAGGAGGAGGTCGGCGCCGAGAAGGTCGTCGACGTGGCGAAGCGGTTCGGCGTGAAGTTCCGGGCCGAGAGCGACGCCAAGATGGCGAACGACGAGGCCTCGGCGAACCAGTGGGGCGCCTTCACGCTCGGCGTCTCCGCCTCGACGCCGCTCGACATCGCGAACGCGTACGCGACGCTCGCCGGTGACGGGCGGTACTGCGCGCCGACGCCGATCCAGCAGATCTACACCCAGGACGGCAAGAAGAGCGAGATCGGCCAGCCCAAGTGCAACCGGGCGACCAGCAAGGACGTGGCACGCCGGGCGCTCGACGCGGCCCGCTGCCCGGTCGGCGACCACGCGCAGCTCGGGAACTGCGCCGGCGCCACCGAGCCGAGCGCACACGCCGTGGTCGGGCACCCGGTCTTCGGCAAGACCGGCACGACTGACGCCGACAAGACCGCGGCCCTGGTGGTCGGCACCCAGAATCTCGTGGTGGCCGGCTACCTGGTGAACCCCGACTGGGCGGATCACCCGGACCACATGTCGCACGGCATCGTGAACCCGGCGGTGTACCGCACGGTCGCCGACTACATGGAGGGCCGCCCGGTCGAGGAGTTCAAGAAACCGAGCGACTGACCCGAGCGCGTGGCCGCAGACCTTCGATCCGCGGCCACGCGCCCTTTCCACTCCGGACATGTACAGGCCGCTGTCGATCTCATACATTGACGGCGGTCCATTCATTCCGGAACGTGGGAGCACACATGCTCGGTACGGGCAGGATCGCGGCCGCGCTGACGATGGCGCTGGTCTCCCTCGGTCTCGTGGCGCCGGCACCCGCCGGCGCGGCGGTCAGCCGATCCGAACTGGCGCTGCGCTGGGCGCCGATCCACTACCAGGACGTCGACGCCACCGGCAGCCACGCGCTGGGCGGCAAGGCCGACTACATCACCCGTGTCGACTTCGACGGAGACCTCAACGGCCGCAACAACTGGGACCGGGCAGCCCAGCCGGACGTCTCGTTCTCGGCGGCGGCGTACTACTCCGTCGCGGAGACCAGCACGCACTGGTACATCACCTACTTCTTCTTCCACCCCCGCGACTGGGTCGACCACCCGTTCTTCGAGACCGAGCACGAGAACGACGGCGAGGGCGTGCTGCTGGCGGTGCAGAAGGACGGCTCGGCGTACGGGGTGCTGCGCTCCGCGGTGACGGTGGCGCACACGAGCTTCTACTCGTACACGCCGAGCGGGAGCACCTGGACCGGCGGCCGCGAGACGGTGGACGGGACCCTGCAGATGCAGTCCTCGCCGCACGACGCGTTCCAGCACCCGGTGACCGCGCAGGAGGTGCAGGGTCACGGCCTGAAGGCGTACCCGCAGTACAAGATCAACGGCGACGGCATCGTCTACTACCCGTCGGCGCAGGGCGAGACCCCGAGCAGCGGCAACGACCGGGACGTCCAGTACGAGCTGATCGACGTCTTCGCGTCCGGCGGCCTCTGGGCCCAGCGCGACAACACGAACCTGTACGCGAGCCTGGGCACCTTCGCGGGTGACACCTCGGGCGGTTGCGGCGTCGGCACCTTCTCGTGCGGCACGAACTCGGCGAACGCCCCGTGGGGCTGGGACGACGGCGACGACCTGCCGGGCCGGGGCGAGATCGCGACCAACCCGGCGAAGCTGTCCGCCGAGTACTTCACGATCCCGGGCGAGCTCTCCCGGACCTACAGCTACAACCCGTTCTCGTCCGAGGCGGCGGCCCTGAAGCGGGCGGCCGAGACGGCACCGCCCGTGACGGACTGACCCGAGGGGTGGCGGCGGCCGGGC
>NZ_JBEZXZ010000329.1:0-5760 GCF_040638275.1 Actinoplanes sp. NPDC026623
CGCAGGTGCCCGCCGGGCCGCCGCCGGTCCTGCTCCCGGCCGCCACCGCCGCCCGCGCCCCGGCCGTCCTCGCCGGGCTCTGCCTGGCCACCTCCGCCTACTCGGTGCTGCAATCGCTTGTCGTACCCGCCCTCGGCGTCTTCCGGCGCGAACTCGGCACCACCCCCTCCGGCGCCGCCTGGATACTCACCGCCTTCCTGCTCAGCGCGTCCGTCTCCACGCCGCTGCTGGGCCGGCTCGGCGACCTGCACGGAAAGCGCCGCGTCATGCTCGGGGCGCTCGCCGCGATGAGCGCCGGCTCGACCATCTCGGCCCTCGCCGACGGGCTCGCCCCGATGGTCGCCGGCCGGGCCGTGCAGGGCCTCGGCGGCGCGGTCTTCCCGCTCTGCTTCGCCCTGATCCGCGACCACCTGCCGCCGGAGCGCCGGCCCCGCGCGTTCGTCGCCGTCTCCACGGTGATGAGCCTGGGCGGCGCCGCCGGCACGATCGCCGCCGGACCGCTGCTCTCGGTGGCGTCGTCGCGCTGGCTGTTCGGCATCCCCGCGCTGGTGTCCGCGCTCGCCGCGATCCCGGTGGCGGCGCTGCTCCCGCCCGGCACCCGGCGCCGCGACGGCGGCCGCGTCGACTGGCTCGGCGCCGTCCTGCTGGCCGCCTGGCTCGGCCTGCTGCTGCTGGCGATCAGCCTCTCCGGCACGTACGGGTGGACGGCCCCGCAGGTCGCCACCCCCGCCCTGGCCGTGCCCGCGGTCGCCGCGCTGTGGCTGGTCACCCAGCGCCGGGCCCGGCATCCGCTCGTCGACCTGCGCACCCTCGCCCTGCCGACGGTCCGCGCCACCAACGCCGCCACCCTGCTGCTCGGCGTCGGGATGTTCGGCTCGTGGATGCTGGTGCCGCTGCTGGTCGCCCAGCCGGCGAGCAGCGGGATCGGCTTCGGCGCCAGCCCCACCGTGGTCGGGCTGGTGATGCTGCCGACCGCGCTGGGCACGCTGCTGGTCATGCCCGTGCAGAGCCTGCTGGTACGCCGGCACGGCCCGCGCGCGGCGCTCGCCGCGGGCACGGCGACGGCCGGTTCGGCGTATCTCCTGCTGGCGGTTCTGCACGGCACGCTGGTGCAGGTCTGCCTCGCCGTGCTGCTCATGGGCGCGGGGGTCGGCCTGGCCTTCGCGGCGGTGGGTGCGCTGGTGGTCGAGGCGGTGCCGCGCGAGCAGACCGGCGTGTCCGCCGCGATCAACACCGTGATGCGCACCGTCGGCGGCGGCCTCGGCGCGACCCTGGGCGGAACCATCCTGACCTGGTCGGCCGGCGTCTCCGGCCTGCCGAGCCCCCGGTCCTACTCGATCGCGATGATGGTGTTCGCGGCGTCGCTGTTCGCCGCCCTGCTCTGCGCGGTCCGGATCCCCCGCCCGGCACCCGCAGCCGGGCAACAATGGCATCAAGGGGACCGTTGACAGCAAGCTTCCGGGGTGGCGCGGCGCACGACGTGGGTTCAGCGTCGTCGAGCTTGCCGGACGGTTCACCGGCCGACCCGGCCGCCAGAGGCAGCGGACTCGCCCAGCTACATCACGAAAATGAAATCCTCGATGGGCTCGAGCACCGAAATCGTGACCTGAACATGCAGAGGTGAGTCCCAGTCGACATGGAGGCAGAATTCGACACCGCCACTTCCTCCTTCGGGATTGTGCGGAGCAACGTTTGTAATGTAGATGTTGGCATCGCCGATGAACGGCCGGCCGCGGTCATCGAATGGATCCCCACCGGCCCTCCATTCAGCCGCCGTGATGATGACGGCAGACTCTCGATTGATGGGAGGCCAGTTGAAGTTCATCTTGCATCGTCCGTGAACACTGCGGTAAAGCACTCTGATCGATTGGGCCATCGAACCAACCTCTTTCTTCGTGCTGGATCTCCATGTTGGACGGGGGTTCGCTGATGAAATTTCCCCTATTTGACGTACTTCGCCGCGTCCGTCGGAGACACCCAGATGTGGACCACCGACCGGATCGGAACTAGTTGTTGCAACTCCAGGCGCTGCATGTCGAGTTGGTACTTGATCGAGTAGTTCAGGCTCTGCGTGGCTGCGAGATCCATGAGACCCGTTTCGATGCCGGTGTGTGAACCGTGGAACTTGTACTCCTGCTGAAATGCTCCTGCCGATCGGACGACGTCGACGCCGCCGCCCGGCCCCGCGGCGCCGAGGGCCCGATGCGCGGCCGCTCCGGCCAGGTCGAGACGACCCGATCTCGCCACTTCCGTTCGGAAGGCCTCAATGGCCTCCAGCTCGCTCGCAGTGAAATCCCGTGTCATCCGGCTGAACACGACCTCGCTGGTCGAGGCGCGTGCGGTGTAACCGAGCGCCTTCACATCCTTGAGGAGGAGGACGGACGAGCCTGCCTGCGAGCGCTTGCCTGAACCGAGCCCGATCCCGGAGTACAGCTTGGACGGGTCGCCCCTGAACCGCGAGAGCCCCTCGGCGGCGTCCCCGGCGACAGCCAGTCCGTGCGACACGTCCATGTCGCCGTCGGAGATGACCAGCCCGGTCGTGCCGAGAGCCAAGGCCGACGGAGAGGCCGTCAGGTCGAAGACGTACTCAAGTTGCCCCGACATCCGCAGGACATCCTTGCTCTCTGCCCCGCTAACCGCCATTGCGAAGCCCGATGCGAACTCAGCCGTGCCTGCGGCCACACCCATGGCGCCGCCGAGAAGCAGGACGAGCCCGCCGGATCCGTAAATCACCAGCCCCGAACCGCCCGCCACGACGGCACCGCGGGCCATGTGCCCCAGCCCATTCAAGACCGGGGAGTGCGTCACCTCTGGCGGATGATCGCGCAGGCTGGCGACCGCGTAGCCCAGCTTGTACTCGTCGCTCGCGGCGATCTGCGCGGCCCGCGTAGCCAACTCTGCGGCCGCGACCTGCGGAGCGCCCATCACGGAGGCCTTCTTCTGAGCGAGGTCTTGAAGAGCCAGGAAGCTCTCATCCATCTCCGCCTGCAGTTGACGGTCCGCGCTCGATGAACTGGCGTCGCTCCTCGTGGGCGGGAGGCACGACGTGCGCTCCGGGTTGCACGAGGGAGTGCTTCTCTCTGCGAGCAGATCCGGAGCGGCAAGCAGGCTCGGCTGCCGCAGCGCCGAGAACGGCGCGCCTGGCCTGGGCCCCCCGGCGGGCGCCTCCCTGGAATACGGTCGCGACGTCAGGTCGACCAGGGGCCCTGACTTGCCCGCCGTGTCACTCCTGAACGAGTCACGCGACGAATCGGTCTGAGGCGCTGGGATGATCGTCAGATTCTGGTGGGGGTGCGCGGGCAGGCTGCCCCGAACCGACGGACGCCCGTCCGTGTGCGGGTCGTCGGCCTGGACGCGCGCCTTGCCGAACTTGTCGCCGCGGTAACCGGTGTTCTGGGTCAGGTCGCCGTCGGTTTCGAACACCCAATGATGCATATAGGCAAGCAACGCGGAGATCTCGGTCGCCCCGGGACCGCCCCCGCCGATGTCGGAGCCCCCGCCCTGGCCGGTGGCGTCCCCCTCTTTCCCTGTCATCGTGGTCGCCCCGAGGAACGGCCGCGCGGTCGGTCCGCCCTAGACAATGGTGATGTCCGTCTGATTCGGGTCGAAGCAGTAGCCCGGCGGGAAGATCTCAACTCCGGCGGCGTCAAGGTTGGGGATCTTCACTACGACCTCCCATCGCCCCACGGAGGTCAGACCACGTGCCGCGGCAACGGAACCGGCGATCGAGGTGACCGGGCCTCCAAAAGGCGCGGTGCCGACGGTCGCCGTCGCCCCGAGCGGGATCGCCCCGAGGTGCTCTACGTCAGCAATCAGGAACGAGGACTGGTTGTTCTCCACACGGACGACCGGTTCACCGGCGCTGACCGAATCACCTGGTGTCTTGTAGACACCGGTGACGCGACCGGAGAAGGAGCTGGTGAGATATGAACGAATCAGGGCGACCTGCAGTTGATACAGATCGTTGTCGACGGAATCCAACTCGTTCGCGAAGATCTTCTCGAGATGTGGAATGTTTTGCTCAAACATGTAGAGCTCGAACTTCTCGTCCTCGAGACTGATGTGTGCACGGTGCAGCCGCGCCCGCGCGTCCAGAAGAGGAGTCCGGTAGTCGTAATCGGTGTATGTGGCGGCTTCCGCGCTTCGACCTGACTCGTTCGTTTCCGAACGTTCGTAGTTCCTTCCGCCGGTGTCGGCCAGTGCCCGCTGGCCGGCGGTCGTGAACTGGAACTGCTGGTAACCGGCGGGCGTTGCAGGATCCGGCAGCGTTCGCGGCACGGTGTGCCCCTTGTCCACGTACCGCCCCACACTCTCCTGGACAAACACGCCGCGCCTGTCGGAGCCGGCCGAACTCCGGGTCGTCGACTGCACGGAACTGGAGGTCTCCTTGACCACGCCGGCGCGGTCGTCGTCGATGTATGCCTGCTGTAGCAGCAGATGCTGCTCCTCGGCAATATCCGTGAGCCACCCAAGCCTGTTGTTCTTCGATGTCGCAGACAGGCGGGAATACCGGGCCCGGATGGTCGAGATGATTCCTGCCGCGTTCGCATACTTGGAGTAGTAGATGTTCTCCCGCGAGTTCAAGGCGCTGTCCACCGAGGCCTTGCGATCCTCGTTTCGCAGGGAGGCCAGCGAGTACTCATAGAACAGACCCCCGACCCCCGCGGAATCGAACTGCGGCCGCGCGGTCGGCGCGCCCCGATCGGACCGGACAATGTCGTACAGATCCTGCTGTGGAATACCCTTGACCTCCTGGCCCAGCGTCACGTCCAGGGTGCTGAGAATGCCTCCGATCTCGAACCCCAGATAGGTCGACTGCGCCGGCTGCGCGACCATCGAATAGATCTTGCCCACGACTCCCATGCCTGCATCCATCCCGTCCGTTGCATCAGAGGGAAAGCCCGAGCCGCGGCGCCCGCGGACTCCCGAGACCGGCACGTAGCGCGCGCACCGAGGCGCCCCCGCCGGATAAGTATCCCCGATCCTCGCTCAGCCGAGCCGAATCCTTACCAAACTGCCTGCCTCCGATTTCACACAACGCCCCGTCTACATGAGAACCTCTCACACCCACTTAGCGCCCTTGTCGGCCATTCCTCCCGGACCAGGCGTCGCCTGCCGGCCCGGCACGCCTTCGCCGATCAAGGCTTTGCCGGGCGGTTCATCGACCGGGCCCACACCACGCTCAAGACCACCGTCGAGATCGTGCATAAACCCGCCGAACAGCGCCGCTTGCCGTGCATCCGCGCCACCGGGTAGTGGAAAGGACGCCGGCCTGGCTCACCGCCCACCGCCGGCCGGCTCGAGACCACGAACGCCGGCCGGTGGTCTCCGCAGCGGACATCCGCTGGGCCGCGATCGACGGCATGCTCCGCCGGATCACCCGCGGAACGCCTGCACGACGCCAACTCCGCCGCACCTTCAACTGAAATCGATCAACAGGCTCTTAGCTTTCCGTTTGACGTCTGAGCTGGGATTAGTCCCTCTGTTGAGGGACTGGCAGGACGCGGCGGCATCGAGTGGCCGCCGTCGACGAGACGCACCCGGACGGCCCTCGCCTCGGGGAGTGCCGGGAATGCGGTTGAGCCGCCCGGCTGGTTCGCCGGGCGGCTCGTGGGGTCGTGCGGTGGTTCAGCTGATCTTGACGTTGAACAGGTTGTTGGCGGCCAGGGTGCGGAAGGCGGTGAGGCTGGTCTTCTTGCTGTCGATGCTGATGTCGCGGTCGCCCTGGTCGTCGTGCTTGGTGTCGAAGTACACGATCGC
>NZ_JBEZXZ010000330.1:0-5669 GCF_040638275.1 Actinoplanes sp. NPDC026623
CATGGCCGCGGTCCGGCCGCGGCGGGCCCGGCGTGCGCGCCGCAGCACCTGCGCGGTCGGCGGCGCCGTGATCGGGTCGCGATCCGCCAGGTCGCACAGCGCGATGGTGAAGTCGTCCTCGTCGATGGTCATCGGGAAACCTCAGGAACGGAGTCGTCGAATGAGGGCAGCAGCTTGCGGAGCCTGGTCATGGCGCGGTGGTTCTGCGTCTTCACGGAGCCCAGGCTGCAGCCCAGCTCCTCCGCGACCTGCCGTTCGCTGAGGTCGGCGTAGTACCTCAGCACCACCACGGCGCGTTGCTGCCGCGACAAGCTCATCAACGCGAGGCGCAGCTGCTCGTGCGGCTCGGTGATCTCGGTGCGGTGAGGAGTCCTGTAACAGATCCTCGCCGCGGTGCCGGTCGCCGCTGAGCAGCGTGGCCGGCGGGAGATGGCGGGCCCACGCCTCCTCCACGAACGCGGCGAACGACGTGATCGCATCCCGGGTCATGTCCTACACACGCCGGTGGCGCCCTCAAGGGTTGACGGGTCAGCGCAAACCGGCGAACAGGTCGTCCTCGGGCAGCGGCGCGCCGGTGCGGTCCCGCACCCGTACGTAGGTCTCGACGCCCATGAGCTCGGTGAAGCGTTCCTTGCCCAGGCCCAGGAACATCAGGTTCTCGCCCTGGCTCGCGTGCGCGGCCAGCGCGTCGAACTTCTGCCCGCCGAAGGCCCGGATGTCCACCCAGGTGCTGACCTCCTCGTCGGGCAGGCCGATCCGCACGCCGTCGCCGTCCTCGGTGACCTCGTCCTCGTCCCAGCCGGCCCCGAGCTCGCGCAGGGCCTCGCCGAAGGCGGCCATCCCCGAGTGCGGCGCGGTCGTCCAGTAGACCTTGGCGGGGATGCCGGTCAGCTCGACCGCCGCCATGGTGATCCGGTGCGCCTGGATGTGGTCCGGGTGCCCGTAGAAGCCGTTCTCGTCGTAGGTGAGGATGACGTCGGGCCGGTACCGCCGGATCAGCTCGGCCAGCCGGTCGGCGGCCTCGGGCACGGGCGTCCGCCAGAAGGAGCCGGGCGCGTCGTTGGTCGGCCAGCCCATCATCCCGGAGTCGGGGTAGTCCAGCAGCTCCAGGTGCGTGACCTTCAGCGTGGCGCAGCTCGCCTCGAGCTCGGTCCGGCGCAGCGCGGCCACCGCCAGCGGGTCGTGCCCCGGTTCGCCGGGCTTGACCCCGCCCGGTCCGTCACCGCAGCGGCCGTCGGTGCAGGTGACGAGGACCGTGGTGATCCCCTCCGCCGCGTACCGGGCCAGGACGCCGCCGCTGCCCGTCGCCTCGTCGTCGGGGTGGGCGTGGACCGCCATCAAGGTCAGGGAGCCATCAGTCATGCCGGCAACCCTACGATCGCGCGCGATTACCGGCGACCCGGCGGTCAGTCCATCATGGGCGACGGGCCGACACCCGCCGCCGCGGCGTGCAGCAGCGCCGGCTCCGGGGCGTACGGCTGCCCGGCGCGGTGATGGCGCCGGCACAGCACCACGTAGCCGACCCCGGTCTCGGTGTCGCCGACCATGACGGTGTCGCCGTCGCGGACCATCACCCCGTTGAGCACCCGGGCGTTCATCCGGGCCGGCTGGCCGCACCAGCACATCGGGTAGACCTGCAGCGCCTCCACGACGTCGGCGAGCACGACCAGCCGGGCCGAGCCGGGGAACTGGAGGCCCCGGAAGTCCGACAGCAGCCCGAACGCGAAGACGTCGATGTCGTGGTCGTCCACCAGCGCGGCCAGCTGGTCGACCTGGTCCGGGGACAGGAACTGGGCCTCGTCGACGATGACGTGGTCGACGCGCGGGCCGGGCCGGAGCAGGACGAGGTCGGTGAGGTCGGCGGTCATCCCGATCTCGAGGGCGTCGGCGGTGAGGCCGATGCGGGACGAGACGATGCCGTTGCCGGCCCGGTCGAGGCGGGTCATCAGCAGACCGCGGCGGCCGCAGGCGGCGTAGGTGTATCGGTATTGCAGCACCATCGTGCTCTTGCCGCTGTTCATCGCCGCATGCCGGTAGTGCAACTGTGCCACGGCGGTTTGCCACCTCTTCTGCCGGTCCGGGTAGGTCGCGCGCCCAACCGGGTCCTGCGCACACGGCACGAGACCGCGGCGCGGCAGGCGCAAGGATGTTAGCGGATGCCGCGCCTGCCAAGATCACGGCCAACGTCAGGGTGCGCCGAGCAGCTCCGACAGCGTGACCGGTTGCAGGCCGCGCTTGCGCAGGCCGGCCAGGATCGGCGGCAGCGCGTCGTCGCTGTACCGGGCGTTCGCCTCGGTGAGATGCATGATCACGATCGAGCCGGGGCGCACCTGCGACAGCACCGCGCGCACCACCGGCGCCGCGCTGCGGGCGAACGGGTCGCCGCTGACCACGTCGCCGTCGATCACGGTCACGCCGAGCGGCGCGAGCGCCCGCAGCGCCGCCCGGTCGTGGCACAGGCCCGGGAACCGGAAGTACCGGGTCTGCCGGCCGCCGAACGGCTCCAGTGTCCGAAATGTCTTGGCGACGTCGTTCGTCATCGCCTTGGCCGGCAGCTGCGGCAGGGTGTAGCAGCCGGCCGTGAACGCGGCGTGCTCGTAGCTGTGGTTGGCAATCTCGAACCGCGGGTTCCCGGCGATCCGGCGGAGCACCTGCGGATACTGCTCGGCCCACTGGCCGGTGACGAAGAACGTCGCGGGTATCTCACCCTTTTCGAGCAGTCCCAGCAGCTTCAGATTCGCGTACGAGGAGACCTCGCCACGCTTCAGCCGGGCGATCATGGCATCGGTCATGTCGGCGTCGAAGGTCAGCGCCACCCGTTTCGGCCCGCGGGGTCCGTGCTGGAGCACCACCGGCAACGACCCCGGCGGGCGCTCCCCGGGCCGGGAGACCCGGGCGGGCGCCGACTCGACAGTTCCCGCGGGGGAGGGCGCCGCGGGGGAAGGTGCCGCGGGGGAGGACGCCGCGGTGGACGGGGTTGCGGCGGCGCTGGCCGGCGACGGAACGGGCGGGGTGGCCTCGGCGCCGCACGCGGCCAGCACCAGCACCGCGCAGAGCGCGGCGACCCGTCCATTGATCGGCATGCCGCAAATATGGCACAAGGCGGCCACGGCGGGCGGTCGGGGGAGGTGGCTCAGGCGAGGTCCGGGCGCAGGTCGAGCACGGCCTCCGCGACCGCCCGGGCCGGCCGCTCGTACGCCGCCTCGAGCTCCCGGAACACCGTCTGGGCCCGGACCGCCGGCCACCGGGCCGGCAGGTGCTCGACCGGCAGCCGGGGGTCGCGCCGGATGGCGTTGAGCCACTCGGCCATCAGGGTGAGCCGGGCGGCGAGCGGGTCGGCCGGCGGCGGTGCGCCGTCCCAGCGGGTCAGGAACTCGGTGTAGGTCGCGGCGAGCGCGGGCAGGTCGTACGCGTCGCCGACCATGGCGGGAATGTCGGTGCGCGAGCCGGCGCGGGCGTGGAAGATCCGGGCGTGGGCGTCGAGCCCGAGGTTGCTGACGATGTGGTCGGCGTCGACCGTTCCGGGCGCGATCCACAGGCCGCCCTGCACCGGCCCGAAGCCCGCCCAGGCGAGTTGCGAGCGCAGGTCGTGCCGCTGCCGCTGCCACGATTCGGGCAGCGAGAAGCTGAGCAGCGTCCAGGTGCCGTCCCAGCGGTCGTTGACCGCGCCGGTGCCCCAGATCCGGTCGCGGCCGTCGTGCAGCAGGGCCGTCGACCGCTCGGTGAGGCCGAAGTACATGCGGCGGCCCACCCGCCGGCGGCGCAGCAGGCCGCGGCCGGCCATCCGGGTCAGGGTCGACCGGGCGGCGTGCGACGAGATGCCGAGCCGGTCGCACACCTCGATGACGCTGCCGGAGAAGACGCACACGTCCCGGTCGAGCAGGTGGTCGCCGAGCAGCATCAGCAGCAGCGTCTGCGGCCTGGTGTTGGGCTCGGCGGGTTCCGTTGACGGCATGAGCGCAATGTTAGGCAAAATATTGACGGCCGTAAAAGATTCGCCTAACTTGGGTCGCGGTCACGAAACATCCCGTAACGGCAGAACCCCTCGCTGAGGAGGTAACCGTGCGCAGACCCATGCCTGTCCTCATCACCCTCGTGCTCGTCGTCGCCGCGGCCGGCTGCGGCGGCGACGATCGGTCCGGCGGCCCGGACGATCCGATCCGCATCGGCCAGATCGTCTCGCTGACCGGCAACTACTCGCCGCTCGGCACCGAGAACCAGAAGTCCGTCGCGCTGGCCGTCGACCGGATCAACGGCGCCGGCGGCATCGGCGGCCGGCGGATCGAGCTGGCCGTTCGCGACGACAAGAGCCTGCCCGACCAGGCCGTCCTGGCCTTCAACGACCTCAAGGCGGACGCCGACGCGATCATCGGCTCGCCGTTCTCCAACTCGGCGCTCGCCACCATCCCGCTGGTGGACCGCGAGGAGATCCCCTACCTGTCGCTCACCCCGGCCGACGAGCAGGTGCAACCCGTCCACCCGTACGTCTTCGTGGTTCCCGCCCTGTCGGGCACCTACGCCGAGGCCGCGCTGCAGTACTTCAAGGCCACCGGGGTCACCCGGCTCGCCGTCGCCTACGACACCAAGAGCAGCTACGCCGCGGCCGGCTTCAAGGGCCTGCAGGCCAAGTCCGGGCAGTACGGCGTGACGCTCGGCCCGGTCGAGCAGTTCCAGACCACCGCGACCGAGTTCGGTGCCGTCTTCACCCACGTGCGCGCGTCGGACGCGCAGGCCTTGATGGTCTGGGCCACGGGCGCGCCCGCCGTCGCACTCACCAAGCAGTACGCGGCAAGCGGCCTGAAGATCCCGCTGGTGCTCACCGGCGCGCAGGCCAGCAAGCTGTTCCTCGACCCGGCCGGTCAGGCCGCCGAGGGCGCCACGATCGCCAGCTCCATCGGCGTGGTCGGCGACGCCCTGCCGGCCGGCGCGCAGAAGACCGCCATCGAGGAGCTGTCCACCGCCTTCACCGCCAAGTACGGCTATCCGCCGCCGCAGTTCGCCCAGGACGGCTGGAGCGGGGTCAAGGTGCTGGCCACCGCGATCGGGAAGGCCGGCGGCACCGACCGGGAGAAGGTCCGCGCCGCCCTCGAGGGCCTGACGCTCACCACCCCGAACGGCACCTACCGGTATTCCGCCACCGACCACAGCGGACTGACCACCGACTACATCTCGATCAACACGGTGCGCGCCGGTGCGTTCGTGCCGACCGAATACTCCAAGGCGAAGCTCGCCGATCTGGGCGGCCGCTGATGCGGCCCGGCGCCGCGCTGGCCGTGACCGGCGCGACCCGGGCCTTCGGCGGCGTCCACGCCGTGCGCGACGTCGACCTGACGGCCGGGCCGGGCGAGCTGCACGCGGTGATCGGGCCGAACGGCGCCGGCAAGTCGACCCTGTTCGCGCTGATCGGCGGCCAGCTCGCGCCGGACGCCGGCGAGGTGCGGCTGGACGGCGCCCGCATCGACCGGCTGTCCTCGCCCCGCCGGGCCCGCCTCGGCGTCGGCGTGGTCTTCCAGGCCGCGCGGATCTTCGCCGGCATGACCGTGCTGGAGAACGTGATGGTCGGCGCGCACGGCACCACCCGGGCCGGGTTCCTCGCGGCGGCGCTGCGGCTGCCGTCACACCGCCGCGAGGAACGGCTGATCCGCGACCGGGCCCGGGACTGCCTGGCC
>NZ_JBEZXZ010000331.1:0-5633 GCF_040638275.1 Actinoplanes sp. NPDC026623
GCACGGGACGACGAAGCGCCCGAAGACTACGCATCGGCCCGCAAGGCACGAGACGACGAAGCACGGGACGACGACGCACGGGACGACGAAGCGCCGGGCGACGAAGCGCCGGAAGACGACGCATCGGCCCGCGAGGCATGGGCCGACGGCTCTGCGGACGAGCCGGTGGCCGTCGTCGAACGACCGGCCTGGCAGGAGCCGGTCATCGCCGAGGACGCGTCCGAGGCTCCCGACGAGACCACCGAACCCCAGGACGGTTTCCCCGGCGGACCGATCACCCCGGAAGACGCCCACGCCGCGGCGAAGGCCGCTGCGGTCGAAACCGCCGAGGTCGAACACCCGCCGAGCCCCAGCGCGGCGATCGAGGACGTCGCCGACGAACCCGCCGCGACCGGCCCTACCGAGGACGAGCCGACCGAGGACGAGCCGACCGAGGACAAGGCAACCAAGGACGAGCCGACCCAGGACGAACCGACCCAGGACAAGGCGATCCGGGACGGGTCGACCCAGGACGAACCGATCCAGGGCGAGCCGGCCGAAGCCAAGCAACCGTTGACGGCCGAGGCGACCACCGAGTCCGCCGACGAGAAATCCACCGAAGACCAGGCTGCCAGGGACGAGGCCGCCGAAGACGAGGCCGCCAGGGACGAGGCTGCCGAGGTAGGCGCCGCTGAAGACCAGGCCGCCGAGGACGAGGGCGCCGTCCCCTTGGCGCCGGTCGACGCGACGCCCGAGTCGGCACCCACCGCCACCCTCCCGGACGAACCGAGCATCGACGAGCCTGATGCCGACGACCGGGAGCAGGCCGAGCCTGTCCCGGCCGAGTCCGCCGCCCCGGTCGCGGACCAGCCCGCCCCCACCGAGTCCGGCCCGGAGCCGGTCGAGGCAGACGACAAGGCCGAGGCGGAGAGCCCAGCCGCCGAGACCCCGGCAGCCGAGAGCCAGGCGAGCCGCAATGACGCGGTACCAGCCCCGAGCATGCAGCTTCCGGCGCTGTCCGTTCCCCCGCCGTCCGAGCCCGAACTCGAGCCCGTGCGCCGCCGCACCGATCCCGAGCAGGTGCTGGCCACGTACCCGTGGAAGTTTGATCCACTCACCCTGCGTGAGGTTATCGACGACCCGGACCGGCTCCTCGACGTGCGGGACCGGCTCAGCGACAAGCTCGAATACGCCGAGCGCGACACCGTCCGCGCCCGTCTGCTCAGCCTGCGCGCCGTCGTCTCCCGCGTGCTCGGCGACCTCGGCCGGGCCCTCGCCGACGGCCGGGAGGCGCTGCGGCATGCCGAGGCCACCGGCGAGCTGCGGCGGACCGCGATCGTGCAGGCCCGGCTCGCGCACGTGCAGCAGTGGCGCGGCGACTTCGCCGAGGCCGACCGGATGTTCGAGGAGGCCAACTCCGTCGAACTGCCCGACCGGCTGCGGGCCGAGATGCACGTGCAGGCCGGCAAGTCCTGCTACGAGCAGGGCCGCTATCTCGAGGCCTGCAACCACTTCGAGGCCGCGCTCGCGCTGCGCCGGCTCGAGGACCCGGACCTGGTCTCCCGCACCGAGGCCGCCCTCGACGCCGTCATGGCGCGGGTGCAGGAGGCCGGCTGGGGTCCCTACCCGCGTTCCCGCGAGGAGATTCTGCAGCGGAGCCGGCCGCCGCATCCGGCGGTCGACTACGAGTCCGGCTGGCAGGGGTACGCCGACTCCAACGGCGACGTCGTCATCGCCGAGCGTTACGCCGACGCGCAGCCGTTCCACGAGGGTGCCGCCTGGGTGCGCCGGCCGAGCAGCGACGCCTGGGAGCTGATCGACGAGACCGGCGCGCTGCTGATCGACGCCTCGAGCGGGTACGTGCAGGCCGGCCCGTTCGGCGACGGCCTGGCCTGGGTGTCGCGCGATACGGCCGGCGGCTGGTTCGCCGTCGACTGGCACAACCGGGTCATCGTGCCCGGCGGCTTCGACGACGTGCGACCGTTCCGGCAGGGTCTCGCGGCGGTGCGGCGCGGCGGGTGGGGCGCGATCGACCGGCACGGCCGGATCGTGGTGCAGCCGAAGTTCAGGCGCTTCGCGACCGAGTTGATCGCCGGCGGGCCGGTCGATGGTTTCACCGCGGACGGCCTGGCGGTCGTCGACGCCGGCGACCGGCTCGGCGTGGTGGACCGCACCGGTCAGTTCCTGGTGGCCCCGATGTACGCGCGGCTGGTGATCCATCCGGTGGCGTTCATCATCGGCGACCGCGAGGGCCGGTGGGGCGCGCTCGACCGGCGCGGCGAGCCGATCCTCGACGTCGTGCACGCCCGGGTCGTCGATGTGGCGGACGAGATAGAGCGACTGCTCACCGACACCCGGCCGGTTCTGTAAGCAGCGGGTAGGGTCCGGAACATGGAGTTCCGTCACCTCGGCCGTTCCGGCCTCATGGTCAGCGAGATCGCTTACGGCAACTGGATCACCCACGGCTCCCAGGTCGAGGAGGAGGCCGCCGCCAAGTGCGTCAAGGCCGCCCTCGACGTGGGCATCACCACATTCGACACCGCGGACGTCTACGCGGGCACCCGCGCTGAGGAGGTGCTCGGCCGCGCGCTCAAGGGCGAACGCCGCGAGGGCCTGGAGATCTTCACCAAGGTCTACTGGCCGACCGGCCCGGGCCCGAACGACCGCGGGCTGTCCCGCAAGCACATCATGGAGTCGATCAACGGCTCGCTGCGCCGGCTGCAGGTGGACTACGTCGACCTCTACCAGGCGCACCGCTACGACCACTCGACGCCGCTCGAGGAGACCATGCAGGCGTTCGCCGATGTGGTGCGCTCCGGCAAGGCCCTCTACATCGGGGTCTCGGAGTGGTCCGCGACGGAGATCCGCGCGGGTTGGGAGTTGGCGCGGGATCTGAACATTCAGCTGGTTTCGAGCCAGCCGCAGTATTCGGCGTTGTGGCGGGTCATCGAGGCCGAGGTGGTGCCGACCTCGATCGAGCTCGGCATCGGCCAGGTGGTCTGGTCGCCGATCGCCCAGGGCGTGCTCACGGGCAAGTATGAGCCGGGCAAGCAGCCGCCGGCCGGCTCGCGGGCCACCGACGACAAGTCCGGTGCCGACTTCATCTCGCGCTGGCTCAGCGACGAGGTGCTCGGCGCCGTGCAGCGGCTCAAGCCGCTCGCCGAGCAGGCCGGCCTGTCGATGGCCCAGCTCGCGGTGGCCTGGGTGCTGCAGAATTCCAACGTGTCCGCGGCGATCATCGGCGCGTCGCGCCCGGAGCAGGTCCACGACAACGCCAAGGCGTCCGGCGTGAAGCTCGAGGACGACCTGCTGAAGGCGATCGACGACGTGCTCGCCCCGGTCATCGAGCGCGACCCGGCGCTGACGGTCAGCCCGGCGAACCGCCCCTGACGGCGTTCCCGGCGCCCCCGCTCGGGGGCGCCGGGATCACAGGGACGACCAAAAGCGCATGTAGTAGAGCCCGACCTCGCCCAGCCCGTCCGGCACGCCGATCAGGTTGGCGAACCAGCCGACCACCGCGAAGAACCAGTAGTTGATCCGCGACTGCCAGAGCAGGACGAAGAGCAGCATGAATCCGTACGGCGCGAAGAGGTTGTAGGCCCGCTGGTACGGCGCGCTCAGCCACGGCTGGAGGATGTTGCCGCCGTCCAGGCCCGGCATCGGCACCAGGTTGAGCAGGCTGGCCGTGACCTGCAGGAACGCCAGCGCCCCCAGGGCGACCCAGAAGTCGCCGTGGCTGCCCACGACCACTATCGAGCCCGAGCCGTCCCGCACCACCCCCACGTCGCCGCCCGCGCCGAGCGCGAACGGCACCGCCAGTATCAGCGCGAACACCACGTTGGTCGCCGGCCCGGCAGCGCTGATCAGCGACTGCTTGGCCTTGCTCCGGATGTGCGCGTGGTCGACCCAGACCGCGCCGCCGGGCAGGCCGATGCCGCCCAGCACCACCGCGACCAGCGGCAGCACGATCGACAGCACCGGGTGCGTGTATTTGAGCGGGTCCAGCCGCAGGTAGCCCCGGTCCGCGACGCCCCGGTCCCCCGAGAAGTACGCGACGATGGCGTGCGCGTACTCGTGCAGGCAGAGCGAGAGCACCCAGCCGGAGACGACCAGCAGGAAGACGTCGACCCGCGGGTTGCCGAACGCGGTCCAGGTCATCCAGCCGGCAACGCCCGTGATGGCGAGAATCCCAGCGAAGATGGGACTCGGCACGAAGGCGCTCTTCGGGGAGCCCCGGGAGACCTGGTAATTCACTCCGGCGGCAGCAGACTCATCTTGTAGTCGACCCGGTCGTCCTCGACGAGGGTGACCTGGGTGACTCCGGCGGCCGCGAGCTCACGCCACGCCTGGCCGATCCACGACTCGGCGTCCGCCTGACTGCTGAACGTCTCGGTAGGGCCGGCCACCGGCTGCCCGTCGACGCCCTCGTACCGCCAACTCCACGGCATTCCGCCGCCTCCTCAGGTGTCGAACCAAGGTCCTGTTGCCACCCTACGGTGTGCCCGCCGGTGTGCCCGTGACGCCCGTGCCTCGCCGATGGTGTCACGGGCGATCATGACGGCCGTGATCGGCGGGACGCCCCGGGGCCGGGTCGGCCCCCATGATCGCAACGCCCGGCCCTAAAGTACGGGGCATGTCTGCTGACGGGTGGCGTTCGATCCTGGTACTTGGCGGGATCCGGTCCGGCAAGTCCGCGTTCGCCGAGGCGCTGGTCGCGGGCGCCGCCTCGGTCCGATATGTCGCGACGGCGGTGGGTGGCGAGGACGATCCGGAGTGGCGGGCCCGGATCGAGGCTCATCAGCGCCGCCGGCCGCAGTCCTGGACCACCGAGGAGACCGCCGCGGACCCGGACGGGCTGACCAACGTGCTCGCCGAGGCCAAGCCCGACGAGACCCTGCTCGTCGACGACCTGGGCGGCTGGGTCGCGGCGCTGCTCGACCCGGCGCGCCAGCCGAACGACGACCTGGCGACGGTGACCGCGCTCGCCGACGCGGTCCGCGCGTGCTCCGCCCGGGTGGTGCTGGTCAGCCCCGAGGTCGGCCTGTCGCTGGTGCCGGCGACGGCGGTCGGGCGGGCGTTCGCGGACGCGCTCGGCACCGCCAACCAGGCGCTCGCCGGCGCGTGCGACCGGGTGGCGTTCGTGGTGGCGGGCCGCCCGACGTGGCTGAAGACCGGTCCGGACGCGCCGGGGATCACCACGGACCTGGACGCCGAGAACGGCGAGGCCGAGCGCGTGGACACGGCGGTGACCGCCCCGCCGGCGGCGCGACCGGTCGTCGACGCGGTGGCTCGGCACGACGCGATGACCCCGGCCGTGCCGGCGCCCGCACCCGCTGTCACCGCGGCGTCGCTGCTCCCGGCCGCCGGGGTGCCGGTCACCGCACACCCCCGGACCAGCATCGATGCGGTCATCGCCCCCGGCATGGACATGCCCCTGCCGGACGGCGACTCCGGCCCCGACGCGCGCGACCGCCTCGCCCGCGCCGACCTGCCCGGCGCGGGTTTCGGCGCGCTGATCGAGGCGATCGAGTTCGCCGCCGCCACCCAGGCCACCGCCACCCCGCGCCCGTGGGGGCCGGCCCGGGTGCTGCTGATCGACGGGCGGCACGGCGGCGGCGCGGCCGCGGGGGCGGACGTGTCGGACTCGGAGCGGC
>NZ_JBEZXZ010000332.1:0-5612 GCF_040638275.1 Actinoplanes sp. NPDC026623
GGGTCCCCCTCCGGGCGCGCGTCCGCGGTACCTCAGGGCAGCCTGCCCCGGGTCAGGTCAGTGCCCGCTTGAGCAGCTTGCCGGTCGCGGTCATCGGCAGCGTCTCGGCGAACTGGACGGTCCGCGGGTACTTGTAGCCGGCCATCTGCTCCTTGCCCCAGGCGACGAGCTCCTCCTCGGTGATCGTGGCGCCCTCCCGGAGGATCACGTACGCCTTGATCTCCTCGCCGTGGCTCGGGTGCGGCACCCCGATCACCGCGGCGAGCGACACCGCCTCGTGGGTCATCAGGACCTCCTCGACCTCCCGCGGGTAGACGTTGAAGCCACCGCGGATGATCATGTCCTTCGCCCGGTCGACGATGTAGTAGTGGCCGTCCTTGTCGCGCCTGCCCAGGTCGCCGGTGCGGAACCAGCCGTTGTTGAGCACCTCGGCGGTCGCCTCGGGCCGGTTGTAGTAGCCGTTCATGATGCAGTGGCCGCGGATCGCGATCTCGCCGATCTCGTCGCTGCCCTCGACGGTGTTCCAGGACTCGTCGATCAGCTTCACCTCGACGCCCCAGATCGGGATGCCGATGGACCCGGGCCGCGGCTCGCCGGCGGGGTCGCTGAACGTCGCCACCGGCGAGGTCTCGGACAGGCCGTAGCCCTCCAGAATGGTCACCCCGAGGCGCTGCCGGACCTCCTTGATGATCTCCAGCGGGAGGCTCGACCCGCCGCTGACCGCGACCCGCATGTTGCGGGCGATCTTCTCGACGTCGACGTCGTCGGTCAGGGCGTTGAGCAGGCCCCAGTACATCGTCGGCACGCCCGCGAAGAACGTGACGTCCTCGGTCTGCAGCAGCTTGACCGCGGCCTCGGCGTCGAAGCGCGGCAGCAGCACCAGCGTCGCCGCGCTGGAGAAGCCCGCGTTCATGTTCACGGTCGAGCCGAAGGAGTGGAACAGCGGCAGGACGAGCAGGTGGGTGTCCTCGCCCGGCTTCGACTGGAACAGCCGGTTGCAGGTCAGCGCGTTGAGGATCAGGTTCGAGTGGCTGAGCTCGGCGCCCTTGGACTGGCCGGTGGTGCCGCTCGTGTAGAGGATGACCGCGGGGTCGGTCTCGGCCGCCTGCACGGTCTCGAAGACCGGCGACTGCCCGGTCAGGGCCCGGCCCAGCGTCTCGGCGCCGTCGATCGGCGACGGCGCGGCCGGGTCGGCGGTGACCAGGAAGAAGTGCTCGCAGTCGTCGACCTGGCCGAACCCGGCGTGCCCCTCGGCGCCCATCGGCAGCTCGGCGGTGCCCTGGAAGCAGAAGTAGGCCTTGGCCTGCGAGTCGGTCAGGTGGTAGGCGATCTCACGGCCCTTCAGCAGGACGTTGAGCGGCACGACCACCGCGCCGGCCTTGAGGATCCCGTAGTAGATCACCGGGAAGTACGGCAGGTTCGGGCACGACAGCGCCACCTTGTCGCCGGGGCCGATGCCGCGGGACCTGAGCAGGTTGGCGACCTGGTTGGCGCCCGCGTCCACCTGTGCGTATGTCAGCCGCTGGTCGCCGAGGACGACCGCCGCCCGGTGCGGATGGTTCCGGGCACTGTCTTCCAGGAAGACGGACAGATTGATCATGCTTGGTCTCCTCGAAAGATGCGCTGTGTGACGTCCCAATCCCAACATGACAGGGGTGGTTGAAGAACCCTTCGACCCGGTTTTTGTTTACCTGTGCGGGTGGCATCGGGCCGGGGCCGCCGGTGGTTTTCGCGGGGATCGGCACGTATTCGGCCAGGCGTTGACCGGGGGATGGGGGGCGTGCAGTGTGAACGCGGTGACTCAACGTGATGCTTGGAGAGCTCATGAAGGTAGCCGTCGACACCCACCTGTGCATCGGGTCGGGCACCTGCGCGCTGACCGCCCCGGCCGTCTTCGACCAGGATCCTGAGGAGGCCGTGGTCGTCGTCCTCGACCCGGAGCCGCCGCCCGAGCAGTACGAGGCGGTCCGCTCGGCGGTGCTGCACTGCCCGGCCGCGGTCATCTCCATCCTGGACTGAGGCGACAGGCGTCGAGGAACTTCGATAGGTTCGAGCTGACCACTCCACGTCGGACCGCGATCCGGTCCGCCGACGGAAGGAAACTCGACCGTGCGACGACTGCTGGTGGCAACGCTCGCCACCGCACTGACCTTGGCCGGGGGCGCGCTCCCGGCTCAGGCCGCACCCGCTCCCGGCGGCGCCGGGCTTGGGGACGAGTACTTCCCCGACTACGGCAACGGCGGCTACGACGTCTCGCATTACGACGTCCGGCTGCGCTACTACCCCGACGACGACCGCCTCACCGGCACCACCACGATCCTGGCGACCGCTGAGCAGGATCTCAGCTCGTTCCACCTCGACTTCATCCTCGACGTGGCCTCGGTGAAGGTCAACAACCGCCCCGCAACGTTCAGCCGGGAGGGCGACCACGAGCTGGTGGTCACCCCGGCGCGGCCGGTCACCCGCGGCCAGGCGATGACCGTGGTGGTTCAGTATTCCGGCGTGCCGTCCAACAAGGTCGCGGCCGGCTTCACCGCCTGGGTCCGCACCCCCGACGGCGCGCTCGCGGTCGGCGAGCCCGAAGAGGCCTGGTGGTGGTTCCCGAGCAACGACCACCCGAGCGACAAGGCCACCTTCGACGTCTCCGTCGCCGTGCCGGACGGGGTCGAGGTGATCAGCAACGGCGTCATGCCGCGCAACCCGGTGCGCGAGATCCTCGGCTGGACCCGGTGGAGCTGGCGCTCGATCCACCCGCAGGCGACCTACCTGGCGTTCCTGGCGATCGGGCAGTATGAGATCACCCGGGACACCGCGGCCGACGGCCAGCAGGTGATCAACGCGTACTCGGACCTGCTCACGCCGGACTTCGAGGACGCGGCGAAGGCCAGCGTCGAGCGCACCGCCGAGGTCATCGACTGGGAGAGCAGCGTCTTCGGGCCCTACGCGTTCGAGGCCCGCGGCGGCGTCGTGGCCCCGCCCGGCACGCTCGGCTTCGCCCTCGAGACGCAGACCAGGCCGGTCTACTCGTCGGGCTTCTTCCGCAGCGGCTCGAACATGTCGGTGATCGTGCACGAGAACGCACACCAGTGGTTCGGCGACACCGTGTCGGTCGACCAGTGGAAGGAGATCTGGCTCAACGAGGGCTTCGCCAGCTACGCCGAGTGGCTCTGGTCCGAGGAGCAGGGCGAGGGCACCGCCCAGGAGATCTTCGACTACCTGTACGCGACCGAGCCCGCGGACTTCTGGACCGTCGCGCCCGCCGAGCCCGGCCCGTCGGAGATCTTCGGCAACGCCGTGTACGACCGGGGCGCGATGACCCTGCACCAGCTCCGCAACACCATCGGTGACCAGGACTTCTTCGAGTTGCTCCGCACCTGGGAGGCCGAGCACCGCTACGGCAACGGCAACACCGCCGAGTTCACCGCGCTGGCCGAGAAGATCTCCGGCCAGCAGCTTGACGACCTGTTCGACGCGTGGCTCTACACGCCGGCGAAGCCGGCCGTCGAGGGCGTCTCCGCGCTCGCCAGGACCGCGGCGCCGAAGGCACCGAAGTCGCTTGCCAAGATCCAGCAGACGCACGACCTGCTGCGCGAACGGCACTGAGCGGCCCAGGGCCCTGCGCGGCTATCTGCCCTGCAGGGCCCTGGTCAGCCGGTCGGCCAGGTCCGGCGGCAGCGACTGGCGCCGCCCGGTCAGCACGTCGTGCACCTGCTGGTTGAGCACCCCGCTGAACGGCACGTAGTTCGGCGACACCGGCCGCAGCCGGGCGGTGTCGATCGCCTCGCGCAGCCGCGGCAGGTAGGGGTACTTCTGCTTGATCGTCTCGTCCTCGTAGACGCCGGCCCGGGTCGCCGCGAAGCCGCCGTTGACGAAGAGCAGCCGCTGACCGCGCTCGCCGGTCAGGAACTCGATGAGCGCCTGCGCGGCCCGGGGCTTGCTGGTCCGCTCCGAGATCGCCAGGTTCTGCCCGCCGAGCACGCTGTCGCCGGGCAGCCGCGTCACGTCGAAGGCGAACCGCCCTCCGTCGCGCCCCTGATCGCCGGTGAGCATCGCCCGGTACGCGACCGGCCAGTTGCGCATGAACAGCGTCCTGCCGTCGCGGAAGGCGCTGCGGCTGCTGGTCTCCTCGAAGGAAACCGAGCCCGGCAGGATCAGGCCGCGCCCGCCGTCGCGCGGCGGGGTGAGCAGCCGGGCGGCCTCGTCCCACTTCTTCAGGTCCAGGCTCACCGTGCCGTCCCCGGCGACCGCCAGGTCCCCGCCGAGCGCCCAGACCGTCTCGAGGAAGTTGACCGTGAGCCCCTCGTAGCTGTTGAGCTGGCCGGTCCAGACGGCGTCGAAGCCGGGCCTGACCCCGGCGGCCCTGATCGCGGCCCAGTCGAACGGCGGCCTCAGCCCCTGGTCGGTGCGGTAGTACAGCAGGCCCGCGTCGGTGTTGAACGGCAGCGCCCACAGCCGCCCGTCGTACCGGCAGGTGGCCAGGGGATTGGGCATGAATGCCCGGTCCGGCCGCTCGGCGAGCAGCGACTCGTCGATGGGCCGGATCAGCCGGCGCCCGGACGGCGGCTCGGCGAACCGGGCCGTCCAGGCGACATCGAGGTTGAAGATGTCGGTGTCGCCGTCCTCGGCCCGGCTGACCATCTCCGCGTACTGGCCGTCCGCGGCCTCGGGGAGCGTCACGATCCGGGCCCGGTTGCGGGGGTGGCTGTCGTTCCAGATGTTCACCAGTTGCTGACGCTGCCCGCCGGCGCTGTCGTCCTGGCCGCTGAGGATGACCAGCTCGCCGCTCTCCAGCTCCGCCGGCCGCGACAGCGGACCGAACAGGAACAGCGAGGCGATCAGCGCGGCCCCGGTCAGGTTGCCGACGGCGAAGGCCATCCAGGTTCGCAGCCGCAGCATGTCAGTCCTCCGTATCCCAGACGGCGCGGAACATCCCGGCCAGGGCCGGCTGCAGTGAGTCCGGACCGGCGTCGAAGCAGCGCCCGCCGCTGCCCCTTGCCAGCGCGGCGAGGGCGGCGTCGGTGCAGCTCACGTCACCGACGGCGATCACGAAGATGCGCACCCCCGCGGTCTGGGCGCGCGACGGCGGCGGCCGCCCGCTGGTGTCCTTGCCGTCGGTGAGCACCACCAGGTCGCGCCGGGCGTCGCCGGCGCCGGCCCGCAGCGCGGCGGACCCGCGCCGGACGGCCTCGTAGAGCGGGGTGTCACCGCCGGGCCGGATCGCGGCGGCCGCCCGGCGCACCCGGCCGACCGGATCGTCGCCGGCCGGGGCGATCGGCAGCGTCTCCCGGGCGCTGCGGCCGCTGAAGGTGAGCAGGCCGAGCTCGTCGCGCCGGCCCAGCCGGGACGCCGCCCGCTCGATCGCCGCCGCGGCGACCTCGAAGCGGGTCAGGTCCGGGTCGGTGGTCACCGTGTTCATCGAGCCGGACGCGTCCAGCGCGACCAGAAAGCGGCCGGGCCGGCGGGCGGCCGCGTACAGCGCGGCGACGTCGCGGCGGACCAGGGCGTCCGGCTCGCCGCGCACCACCCGCACGAACGGCCAGTCCGTCAGCGCGCCGTACGCGGGTCCGAGCGGCTCGGCGGCGTCCAGCGCGGCCGGCCGCTGCCCGGAGATC
>NZ_JBEZXZ010000333.1:0-5610 GCF_040638275.1 Actinoplanes sp. NPDC026623
GGGCGCCGGCGTGGCCGGGGGTTCACCGCGAGCGGGCCGCGACCCCCAGCAGGGGATCGCCGGGCCTCCCGGTGGTCCCCTGCTGGGTGTCGCTCCGCTCACCCTCGGCCGGGCGCGTTCGACGAGTACCACCGCGGGCCGCACGGCAGAAACCACGATCTTTTACGCTCGGCCCATGCATTCCGAACCCGTCAACCCCGGCCCGCACGACCGTGACGCAGCGGACCGGTCCGCGGATCCCGCCACGGACACCCCGGTCGAGGCGCTGATCCGGCACGGCATCGCGGTGGCCGGGTCGCACCGGGTTCGCTTCGGGCACAACCTGATGCTGGTTCTCATGGTCGGCTTCGGCATCGGCTTCGTCGTCATGGGCGTCGTGGTCCTGTCCAGCGGTGCCGGCCTGCTGTTCGCCCTCCTCCCGATGGTGCTGGGCGTGTTCCTGGCCGGGTGGGCCCCGATAGCCCGGCGCATGATCGCCGGGGACACGGCCCGCAAGATCGCCGCCATGGAACATCAACTCCACCAGGCCAAGACGGCACGATTCAACGACAACGCGGGACTTTAGCGACATTTCGCGGGCCGCTCCCGGACCGTTCCCCGTTGCGGCTGGGGACGAATCCCGTCGGCGGATCCGCGGCGCGTGGGACAATGGGCGTGCGGCCGAACCGTCGGGCAGATCGACATTATGAAACTGCGCGAACGGGGGAGTCTGCAATGCGACAGAAACTGCTGGCCACCGGTGTCGTCACCGTTTCGATCGCCGCGAGTCTGTCGGTGATCGGCGCGGCCCCGGCGTCGGCCGGCACCAAGTTCGGCTGCAAGTATCCGCGGGTCTGCCTGTATCTGCACAGGTCGGACTGGACCGCCCGCAAGCCGACCGCGGCCTATCAGCAGGTGACGCAGGATTTCCAGACGCTGGGGCCGCACGGCCGCAACGCGTATGCCGTGTACAACTCGCGCAATGACGACGGGGCCCTGCTGGTGGATTCCGACGACATGGAGACCTGCGTGGGGCCGAACGAAACGTGGATCGCCGAACCGAACTCGGTCCCTTATAAGATCGTCGGCATACTTATCGGCGATCTGCCGCACTGCTACCCGGAATAGGCCGCCGGGATACGGCAGAATGGGGTCATGATCTGGGACCCGGCGCGCCCGGTCGTGGTCGCGCCCATGGCCGGCGGCCCGTCGACGGCCGGCCTGGTGGCGGCGGCCGGGTCCGCCGGCGCGGTGGGGTTTCTGGCGGCCGGCTACAAGGCGCCGGACGCGGTGGCGCGCGAGGTCGCGGAGCTACGCGCGACCGGCCTGCCGTACGGGCTGAACATCTTCGTGCCATCGCCGCCACCGGCCGACGTGGCCGCGCTCGAGGAGTACCGGCGGGCGCTGGAGCCGGAGGCGCTGCGGTACGGCGTCGAGCTTCCGCGGCTTCGGCTCGACGACGACGACCACTTCGCGGCGAAGGTGGGCATCGCGGTCGCCGCCCGCGTGCCGCTGGTCAGCTTCACCTTCGGGGTACCCGATCCGGCGACGCTCGCGGCATTGCGCGGCGCGGGGTCGACCGTGCTGGTGACGGTCACCGACGTCGACGAGGCGCGGCGGGCCGCCGCCGCGGGCCCGGACGCGTTGATCGTCCAGGCGGGCGCGGCCGGCGGCCATTCCGCCACGGCCTCGCCCGCCGGCTACGACGGCTCCTCGGCCGCGCCGGCGCTGGTCCGCGATGTGGTGGCGGCCGTCGGCCTGCCGGTGGTCGCGGCGGGCGGCACCGGCACCGCGGCGGACGTGCGGCGGGCGCTGGCGGCGGGGGCGGTCGCGGTGCAGGCGGGCACGGTGTTCCTGCTGGCGCGGGAGGCCGGGACCCGGCCGGCGCAGCGCGCGGCGATGCTCTCCGGGCGGTTCACCGAGACGGTGGTGACCCGGGCGTTCACCGGCCATCCCGCGCGGGCGCTGCGGAACCGGTTCACGGACGCCTATTCGGCCCGCGCCCCGATCGGGTATCCCGCGGTGCACCACCTGACCGCGCCGATCCGGGCGGCGGCCGCCGAGCGGGGCGACCCCGAGGCGATCAATCTGTGGGCGGGCACGGCGCACGCCGCGGCCCGGCCGGGCCCGGTGGCCGAGATCCTGTCCCGGCTCAGCGGCTCGTGAGGATCACCAGCTGCTGGGTGGCCCGGGTCATCGCGACGTAGCGGTCGACCGCCGCCTCGATGCCGTCGCCGAACTCGTCCGGGTCGACGAGGACGACCAGGTCGAACTCGAGCCCCTTCGACAGCTCCGGGGTCAGCGACCGTACCCGGTCCGTCGCCCGGAAGGCGGGATCGCCGATGACGCAGGCGATCCCGTCGGCGTGCGCGGCGAGCCAGGCGCCGACGATCGGGCCCAGGTCGGCCGCGGCCCCGTGCACGACGGGCACGCCGCCGGTGCGGATGGAGGCCGGCACGTTGGCGTCCGGGATCGCGGCGCGGATGACCGGCTCGGCCTCCGCCATGATCTCGGCCGGCGTCCGGTAGTTGATGCTCAGCGAGGCCAGGCCGACCCGATCGAACCCGACCCGGGTGAGCCGCTCGCGCCACGACTCGGTGAACCCGTGCCGGGCCTGTGCGCGGTCCCCGACGATGGTGAAGCTCCGGGACGGGCAGCGCAGCAGCAGCATCTGCCACTCCGCGTCGGTGAGTTCCTGGGCCTCGTCCACGACGATGTGCGCGAACGGGCCGGCGAGCCGGTCCGAGTCCGTGCCGGGCGGTGCGGTCTCGTCGACGACGGCGGCCTGGACGTCCCGCCGCAGGTTCATCATCGGCTCCCGGCTGTCCTCGGCCGTGAGCAGGTCGTCGACCACCCTGGCCATGCGCTCGCGTTCGGCGGCGAGCACGGACCTGTGCCGGCGCCGGCGCAGCGACGACTCCGGGTCGCCGAGCCGCTGCCGTGCCGCGTCCAGGAACGGCAGGTCGGAGACCGTCCAGGCCGCCGCGTCCGCGCGCTGCAGCCCGCGTACCTCGTCGGCGCCGAGCCAGGGTGCGCACCTGCGCAGGTAGGCGGGCACCGACCACAGGTCCGCGACGAGCTCGGCCGCCTCGATCAGCGGCCACGCGCGGTGCAGCGCCGCGAGCAACTCCTTGTTCCGCTCCAGCGAGCGGCGGAGCAGGTCTGCCGGTTCGTCGCCGTCATAGGCGTCCATCAGGATCCTGAGCAGTTCCTCCCAGATCTGCTCGCGCGCCTCGTTGTGCGGGGTGCCGGGGACCACCGCGTCGAACGCCTCGGCCCAGTCGGCGGCGCTGAGCCGGACCTCGGACCACTCGGTGGTGATCGTCATGGATGCGGCCGGCGGCTCCTCGTAGAACCGGACGGCCGCCTCGACCGCCTGCACCAGCCTCGCGGACGCCTTCAGGCGGGCCACGTCCGGGTCGGTCTCGATGCCCGCCGCGGCGCCCTCGGCGGCGAGGTCCCGCAGGGTGCAGCTCTGCACACCCTCCTCGCCGAGGCTCGGCAGGACGTCGGAGACGTAGGCCAGGTAGGGCTGGTGCGGACCGACGAACAGCACGCCGCCGCGGCGGTGACCGAGGCGCGGGTCGGAGTAGAGCAGGTAGGCGGTGCGGTGCAGGGCGACGACCGTCTTTCCGGTACCCGGGCCGCCGTCGACCACCAGCGCGCCGCTCGATCCCGCCCGGATGATGGCGTCCTGGTCGGCCTGGATGGTGCCGAGCACGTCGCGCATCCGGGGCGACCGGTCGGCGCCCAGGCTGGCGATGAACGCGGACTGGTCGTCGAGCGCGGCGTGCCCCTCGTACCCGTCCGGGGTGAACACCTCGTCCCAGTAGTCGGTGATCAGGCCGCGGGTCCAGCGATATCGGCGGCGGCTCGCCAGGCCCATCGGGTTGGCGTGGGTCGCCCCGAAGAAAGGCTCGGCCGCGGGCGAGCGCCAGTCGACCAGGAGCCGGCGGCCGTCGCCGTCGGTGAGGCCGAACCGCCCGACGTAGACGGTCTCCGCGTCGTCCGCGCCGACCATGCGTCCGAGGCACAGGTCGACGCCGAAGCGCCGCAGCGTACGCAGCCGGGCGGTCAGCCGGTGGATCTCCAGGTCCCGGTCCATCGCCTGCTGGCCGGTGCCGCCGGGCGCCAGGCGGGTGGCGCCGAGGCGCTCGGACAGCTCGGCGGTCACCTCCTCGAGGCGCTCCGCGACGGCGGTGAGGTGCTGCTCGTCGCGGGCGATCAGCGACGGGTCGGCCTTGGGGGCGAGGTGGTCGGGAAGGTCGAACATGCTGGTGTTCAGGCGGTTCACGGCATCGGCTCTTCCACTCCGCGGATTCTGGCCTCGGCCAGCGATTCTGCGGTATCACCCGGGTCTTGCCGCAAGCCCCGGGGTGCGCTATACGTTAGAAGTGGCGGGGGGTGGGTGGGTTTCCCGCTATTCATCGGTGGGGTGCTCGGTCACGTTCTGCAGATACAGCGCCTCGCCCAGGGTCTCGATGAGCTGAAGCTGCGTCTCGAGATAGTCGACGTGGTGCTCCTCGTCGGCCAGGATCTCCTCGAACAGCTTGGCCGACGTGATGTCGCCGACCGATCGCATGTGCGCGGCGCCCTTGCGCAGGCGGTCGACCGCCTCGACCTCGATCACCATGTCGGCGCGGAACTGCTCCGGGACCGTCTCGCCGATGCGCAGCGGGGAGAGGCGCTGGTAGTTCGGCAGGCCCTCGAGGAAGAGGATGCGGTCGGTGAGCACCTCGGCGTGGCGCATCTCGTCGATGGACTCG
Organism: Actinoplanes sp. NPDC026623; assembly: GCF_040638275.1. NCBI lineage: Bacteria > Bacillati > Actinomycetota > Actinomycetes > Micromonosporales > Micromonosporaceae > Actinoplanes > Actinoplanes sp. NPDC026623. The sequence goes on from NZ_JBEZXZ010000333.1 coordinate 4,746, forward strand.
GCGCGGGTGTGTGCCGCGAGCTTGGTGTAGCCCCAGTTGTCCTGCATCTTGGCGTGCAGGAAGTACTGGTTGATCGCGGTGAGCTCCGCGGTGAGCTGTGCGTTGAGGAACTCGATGACCTGCTTATCACCCTGCATGTCTAAACTTTACGTATTTTGTCCTAATTTACCGAGCTGCGCCGACCGGCGTGTCCGCGCGGCTCTCCACCTCGATGATCTCGTCGATCCGGGGCAGGCAGCTGCCGCATCCGGTGCCGGCGCCGCAGGCCTCGCCGACCGCCTCCTCGCACCGGGCCCCGTTGCGGACGGCCTCCCGGACCTCGCACTCCCGGACGCGCGCGCAGATGCACACGTACACGTCGCCACCTGCCTGTCCGTCCCTCGGGGTCTACCAAGGGAAGGCTAGCCTTATTTGGCGGCGGCGTCGACAGGATGCGCCACTCATCACGCCCCGGGCCTGCGGTTTCTCGCACTCGCCCCGATCCTGGTTCAGCCGTCGAGCGGGCCGGCCCGGCCCGGCGGCCGGCTCAGGCAGAAGCCGAGACTGTGGTGGGCCCTGACGCAGTTGTACAGCGAGGCCAGCCGCACCAGCGCCGGCCCGAGGATGCTCATGCACGCCAGCGAGCCCAGCGCGAGCACCAGGCTGGACATGGTGACGACCGTGGCGGCGAGCAGCCTCGTCACGCATTGCGGCGAGTTGAAGACGGCGGTCAGCAGCGACAGGCAGCGCTGCGCGCCCGTGGCGGTGCCGAGCTTGGGGCACAGCCCCCGCAGCATTTCGAGCAGGTCCACACGGGATCCGGCGGCCCCGGCCCGGGTGCCGGCCCCGTCCGCGGCCGGGGACGCCCGCCCGGCCTCCCGCGGGG
>NZ_JBEZXZ010000334.1:0-5592 GCF_040638275.1 Actinoplanes sp. NPDC026623
CCGGGCCCCCGCCCCCGCGCCCCCCCCCGCCCGGCTCCCGATCGATGTCGTGGTGCTCCCGCCCGATCCGAGCGGCGGGCCGGCGCCGGAGGACACCGTCCCGCTCTGTGCTGGGTGGCGGCGGGCCGGCGCCGGAGGACACCGGCCCGCCATCCCGAGGCCCCTGTGGCTGGGGATGGAAGCCGCAGAGGCCGAGTCGTCACCCCGGGTACACCTCGAGGGAGGAGGCCTGGCCGGCCGGCCAGCCGGTGTTCGCCGTGACCGTCACCCGCAGGTAGCGGGTCGCCGTCGCGGCGAAGGTCACCGTGGCCTGGTTGCCGGTCGCCGGGTCGAAGGTGCGACCGGCGGCGCCGGCGAGGGTCGTGAACGCGCCGCCGTCCGTGCTGCCCTGGATCTGCATCGTCTGGGTGCGCGCCTCCCAGCCCGGCGGCAGTCTGAGCACCACTCGCGCGACCGTGGTGGCCGCGCCGAGATCGACCTGCAGCCACTGCGGGAACGCGCGGTTGGCGCTCTCCCAGTACGACCCGGGGTTGCCGTCGACGGCGTTGCCCGAGCCGTACACCTGGGTGTGGCTGCTCTCGGCCGTCGGGCGGCCCGCGGCCAGGTCGCGGGCGGGATCCGGGCCGGGGCCGGGGTCGCCGTTCACGATCGGCGGGGTCGGCCGGGTGGCGGTGAGCGCCAGCTGGCCCTTGAGCATCCGGCCGCCGTCGGCGGTGATGCGCAGGTAGTAGTCGGCGGAGCAGACGGTGCCGTCCTCGTCCAGCGCCCGGATGCCGCTGCCGGCCGGCACGAGCGCGGCCGTCGGCGCGGTCTTGGCGATCTGGTTGCCCTCGTTGAACTCGTCGAACATGGACACGTAGAGGCCCTGGGAGCCGAGCCGGATCATGTTGTAGAGGCTGCGCCAGTAGTAGTCGCCGTGCCGGCGGTGCCCGGACGACAGGTCGCCGGGCAGCACGCACGGCTGGTAGTCGATGCCGTGCGCCTGGCAGTCCGCATAGTCGCCGACGTTGACGTTCGCGTAGTAGGAGTCCAGGTCCGCCGGGCTCGCGGCGCGGCCCACCATCCACGGCGAGATCATGTCGAAGGCGTGGTAGACGTCGCCGAATCCGGGCCGGGAGTCGTTGATGCCCTGCCGCCACCAGGTCGGCACGCCGCCGATCACGTAGCAGCCGCGCGCCTTGAACCAGGCGATCACCTCGAGGCACGGTCCGGGCGCGAAGGGGCGGCCCGGGTCGTCGAAGCCGAAGCCCCAGATGCACACGACCGGCCGGCCGTTCTGCCTCGCGTACGCGGGGGAGGCCGTGTGCGCGGACATCCTGGTGTCCCAGTCCGTCTTGAGCTCGGACTGCATGTTCGTCCAGCCCGTGACGTCGTACATGATGTAGAACTTGCGGCCGGTGGCCTCGGCCGCGGCACGGACCTTGACCGCCATGGCGTCGCGGGTCGGTCCCTCGTCGCCGAACGGATTGAAGCGCTGCAGGGCCGCCGTGTCGATGCCGTGCTCGCGCATCCACCGCAGGTGGGTGTCGACGGTCTGCTGGTCGTAGGAGGAGAAGAGCCGCGCGGGCTGCCCGTTGCCGAGGTTCGGGTACGCGGTCGGGTAGCCGTGTGCGAGCTCGGTCAGGTCCGGCCAGGACACGATCGTGGTGTTGGCGGGCGACGGCGGCTGGAACCGGTCGCGGCTCCAGTGCCACCAGCCGCCGATCGGGGCGCCGTCGCCGGGGCAGGCGAACCAGCCCTGGTAGCCGACGCTGATCTTGCCGACGACGTCGCCGGGCGGGGAGGCCGCGGCGGCCGGTCCGGCGAGCACGGCGGGGATCGAGGCCGCGGCGGTGCCGGCGGCGGCCGCGGACAGAAGGGTACGGCGGGAGACGGGCACGGCGACGCTCCTCTGATCCGAACTCGGGGGAGTGGGGATGACGGATCGACGGTCATCGTGGCAGCGCCCGACACATTCACGCAATAGTTGAACCAAACTATGAAACATTCACGACTTGTCCGCGAAAGAAGACGGGGTGGTGCGGGGTAGCCAGACGGCCACGCAGGCGCCGGCCGCGATGACGCAGGCGCCGACCACGACCGCCGGAACCAGGCCGTCCACGAACGACTGGCGGGTGGTGTAGTCGCCGTACGAGCTGAAGACGGAGGCCAGGACCGCGACCCCGACGGCCACGCCGAGCTCGCGGATGGTGTTGTTGACCCCCGAGGCCACGCCGCGCTCCGAGGCCGTGACGCTGGCCAGGGCCATCGTGCTGATCGGCGCGAAGGTCAGGCCCATGCCGACGCCGGCCAGGACGAACGCGACGACGAGCCGGCCGTAGCCGACGTCGGCCGTGGTGGCGAGGGCGATCCACAGCACGCCGGCCGTCAGCAGCACCTGGCCCGCGACGATCAGGTTCCGCATGCCGAGGCGGTCCGCGAAGATGCCGGCCAGCGGCGCGACGACCATCGGGGCCATCGTCCACGGCAGCGTGCGCACGCCCGCGTCCAGCGGGCTCAGCCCCTGCACCACCTGGAAGAACTGGGCGAGCAGGAAGACCGAGCCGAAGGTGCCGGCGGAGAAGGTCAGCGTCACGATGCTGACCAGCCCGAAGCCGCGCGAGCGGAACAGCGACAGCGGCAGCATCGGTGCGGGGTTGCGGTGCTGCCAGCCGATGAACGCCGCCAGCAGGGTGGCGCCGCCGATCAGCATGCCGAGCACCCGGGCCGACGACCAGCCGTGGTCCGGGCCGTCCACCACGCCCCAGACGAGCAGCAGCATGCCGCTCGCGGAGAGCAGCAGGCCGAGCGGGTCGAGCCGGACCGCACCGCCGCGCGACTCGCGCAGCACCACCGCTGCCAGGATCACGGCGACCACGCCGACGGGGACGTTCAGCCAGAAGATCCACGACCAGTGCAGCCCCTCGACCACCGCGCCGCCGACGACCGGGCCGACCGCGACGCCGAGGCCGCTGATGCCGCCCAGGATGCCCACCGACGCGTTGCGCAGCCGGTCCGGGACGGCCTGGGCCAGCAGGGTCAGCGACAGCGGCGCCACGGCCGCGCCGGCCAGGCCCTGCACCGCCCGGGCCGCAGTCAGCATCCACGGCTCGGTGCTCAGCGCGGCGGCCGCCGACGCGAGCGTGAACAGGGTGATGCCGGCCAGGAACACCCGGCGCCGGCCGAGCCGGTCGCCGAGCGCGGCGGCGGTGAGCAGGAAGGCGGCGAAGGGCAGCGTGTACGCGTTCACGAACCACTGCAGGTCGGCCAGGGAGGCGCCCAGGTCGGTGCGGATCACCGGCAGGGCCGTCGTCACCACGAGGTTGTCCAGCGTGACCATGAACATCGGGATGCCGACGGCGGCGAGCACCGCGGCGAGGGGGCGGGGACCGCGAACCTCCGCCGTCTCGGCGGGTCGATCGGGCGCGAGCGTGCTCATCGGGGCTCCTAGTTGTTATTCACTGATAACTAGGCCCAACGTAGTTATCGGCTGATAACCTGTCAACGCCGAATCCGAAGGAGCCACCGTGACCAGGACCCGCCTGACCGCCGAGGAACGCCACGATCAGCTGATCGGCGCGGCCCTGACGGCCTTCACCACCGGCGGCTACGCCGGCACGACCACCGATCAGGTGGCGCGCCTGGCCGGCGTCTCCCAGCCGTACGTGATCAGGCTCTTCGGCACCAAGCAGCAGCTGTTCATCGCGACCGTCGAGCACGCGTCCCACCGCATCGAGCAGCGCTTCCGGGCGGCCGCCGAGGTCCAGGCGGACCTCGCCACCCTCGGCGCGGCCTACGACGACCTGCTCGCCGAGCGCGAGCTGATCACCGTGATGCTGCACGGCTTCGCGGCCGGCGCCGACCCGGCCATCGGCCCGGTGGTCCGGGCCTGCTTCGGGCGGCTCTACGAGACCGTGCGCGAGCTGACCGGCGCCGACCCGCAGGAGGCCCGCGACTTCTTCGCCGAGGGCATGCTGCTGACCGTGCTCGGCGCGATGAACGTCATCGGCCGCGACGCGGTGGCGCCCGAACGGTGGATGACCGACCTGGTGGGCAGCCTCGATCTGCCGGAGGCGATGCGGGGGGCGGAGGGGCCCGGGTAGGACCGTGTGATGCCGGCAGAAAACTTTGGATCATGAGTGCACAACCAGCGGCGGGGATGCGTTCTAGTGGATGTGACCTTCGAGCAATTCGCGGTGGCCCGGCTTCCCAGTCTCCTGCGCTACGCGGTCGTCCTCACCGGCGACCGCGACCTGGCACAGGACGTCGTCCAGGAGGTGCTGGCAAGAGCACAGGTCAAATGGCGGCGGATCGACGCGGCGGACTCTCCCGAGGCCTACGTGCGCAGGATGGTGCTGAACGAGTACCTCTCCTGGCGGCGTAGCTGGGCGGCCCGCAACGTCCACGCCGTCGGTGAACGGCTCGTCGACATGGACGACGCCCGGGGCGGGGTGCGCGACCACGCCCACGACGTCGTCGAGGCCGACGAGCTCTGGAACCGGCTCTCCACGCTCGGGCGCAAGCAGCGGGCGGTGCTCGTGCTGCGCTACTACGAGCAGCTCGAGGACGACGCGATCGCCGATCTGATCGGCTGTTCGCCGGCGACGGTGCGCAGCCACGCCTCGAGGGCACTCAAGAATCTCCGGCTCACGTCGGAGCAGCAGACCAGGATTCATGCCGAGGAGATGTCGTGACGGAACACGGAGACCAGCTCCGCAGGGCCTTCGAAACCCATGAGAACGAGGGCCCGGATCCGGCCGAGGTGTACGCCCGGGTCCAGCAGCTGGCCCGCGGGTACCAGTGGCGCCGGCGTGGCGTGCAGGCCGCCGGCGGGGTGGTGCTCGGCGCCGGCCTGATCGCCGGCGTGATGAACATTTCCGCGGTGCTGCCCGCGGGCCCGAACGACAACGCCGCCGTGCAGGCGGGCGGCCCGGCTGCCCCCGCGAGCCCGGTCGTCTCCGTGGCGCCGTCGGCGCGGGTGCAGATCGACCCGAACCAGGACGAGTTCGACGCCTACTTCGGCGCCGGTTACGGCTACGACGAGGCGGTGAAGCTCGCGAAGATCTGGAAGAAGTCGCAGAACGACCTGGGCACCGTCAAGGCGGAGGCCGGCAAGCGGCTGCTGGCGGGCGAGACGCTCCCGGTGAAGCCCGACCCGGACCGGGCCCGGATCGACGCCTACTTCGGCGCCGGTTACGGCTACGACGAGGCGGTGAAGCTCGCCAAGCTGTGGAAGATGCCGAAGGGCGACATCCACGCCGTCAAGGCGGAGGCCGGCAAGCGGCTGCTGGCCGGCCAGACGCTCCCGGTGAAGCCGCCCAAGGAGCACGTGCAGGATGCACAGGAGACGGCCCAGCTCGACGCCTACTTCGCCGCCGACTACGACTACAACGACGCGGTGAAGCTCGCCAAGCTGTGGAAGCTGAAGGACCCGTACGCGGCGAAGGTCGCGGGCGGCAAGAAGCTGCTGGCCGGCGAGACCCTGCCGATCCGTCCGTGACCGCACGGCTGCACCGGCGTACGGGGTTCGAGATCGAGCTGATGGCCCCGCCAGGCCGCAGCAGGCTCGATCTGGCCCGGGACCTGGCCGCCCGCTGCGGCGGCCAGGTCCGG
>NZ_JBEZXZ010000335.1:0-5556 GCF_040638275.1 Actinoplanes sp. NPDC026623
GGGGTGGGGGTCCCGGCACCACCGTTCGGGGGCGGGCGCCGGGCGGGGCGCCCCCCGCCGGGGGCGCCCACCGCGGCCAACCCCCCCCCCCCCCGGGGGGGGGCGGGGGGGGTGGCGTCGACCCCGGTGTCGAGGTGGCCGACGAGGACGCCGGCGCCGGTCCAGCCCTGCCGCCAGCACGCCTCGGCCGCCAGCCGGCGCAGCCCCCAACCCGCCGGGTCACCCGGTGTGCGCCGGGCCGGGCGGTGAGCGTCGATCACTGCTCCACGTTGGCCAGCACGAGGCAGGCCTGGGCGCTCAGATTGTCGATCCCGGCCAGCACCCCGAGCGAGATGCCCGCGGACGCCGTCGACACCACCGTCATGCGCGAGAACGCCGCGATCCCGGGCAGCGTGCCGATGGCGTCGCCGAAGCCCTTCACCACCGATTCCCTCTTGCGGGCGTTCGCGCTGATGGACAGCACCAGGGCGACCGCCGAGAGGACCGACTTCGCACCGGCCGAGACGTCGTTCGCCCGCTTGAACGACTCCAGGTTGGTGCAGACGAACGAGGCCGTGTCGACCCCCAGCAGGAGCGTGGCGTAACTCCAGAGGGTCAGGTCCCAGATCTTGTCCTCGTCGATCGCGTCGAAGCTCAGCTGGTCGGGGGAGCCGCCGGGGAACGAGCCGAGCCAGCTGATGTACGACAGCACGAGTCCGGCGCCCTCGAACATCCACAGGAACGACGGTGTGTTGGTCTCGGGGATGGCGTCCATCGGCGCCGACATCACCCCGCCCACGTAGCCGGCCACGCTGGTGACGATCGCCCAGTCGCGCGCGGCCTCGGCGCTGGCCGAGAGCGCCAGCGGCTGAGCGTTGGCGAACGGCCGCCGCCCCAGGACGATCTTGCCCAGTACCGTCGCCGGGATGGCCACCAGCAGCGTCGTCAAGTTCAGCAGGGTCAGCTTCTCGTTCGGGTCACCGACGATGACCTTGCTGTAGAAGTCGCTGATGAACGGGATGTCGATCTCGTGGTCGAGCAGCCTCTTGAGCTCCTCGATCACCGTGGCGGCCAGCTCGAGCAGCAGCAGCACCGTGGCCCGGGTGGCCCCCACCGCCGGCTCCACCAGCTCGCGGACGATGACCAGGAAGCCGGCGACGGCGTGCTGGGGGTTTTCCGGCAGCAGCGTGACGACGTCCACCAGCTTGTCGAGCCGGGTGACGAGCCCGTCGGCCAGGCCCTGGTAACTGTGCCGCACGGCGTCCCACCGGCCGGCCAGATCGCTTCGCGGGACCGGCTTTCCGCCGGTGTCCTGCGCGTTGTCGCCCAGGCGGGCCAGGAACCATTCCAGCTCGGCCGGCGGGTGCGTCTCCCCGGCGAGCTCGGCCGGCTCCCCGCCGAGCTGGCCGATCGCTAGGTTGATGTGCTCAACCAGGTTTTCGGCCTGCCGGTCGAAGAAATCGGTCACCGGCTTCTCGCTGGTCACGACGAGCTGCTGGAGATAGTCCAGCCCCTGGATGACGCTGTCGTGCAGGTAGCGGTGGGTGGCCAGGATGTCCTGCCAGTCGAAGGCGAACTCCAGCCACTGAACGAAGTCGTGCAGGGCCACGCCGATCTTCTCGACCACGCCGCGCACGAACGTCGCGACCGTCTCGGCGCTGTCGATCACCCAGGCGACGACCTTCTCGGCCGCGTTCTCGATCAACTGGATCCCCTGCCGGACGTACCTGACGACCACGAGGACCACGTCGTGCACGGCGGTCACCACGATCGACGCCGCCTGCTTGATCCCGCTCCACAGGTCGTCCAGGACACCTTGGGCCAGGGTGACGCCCGTGTTGGCCTGCGACAGCAACCGGTCGATCTCGTCCGCGGTGACCGGCCGCAGGCTCGGCCCCGCGAACACCAGGCCGGCCGGGTCGACCGGGGCGCCGGGACGGTCCGGGGCGTCGGGGTTGATGATGAAGCTGGCCGGGTTGGTGCCGTCGACCGGCCGCACGAGCGGGTCGCCGAAGTCGAGCTTCCAGGACCTGCCCTGCAGCCCGGCCGCGTCGACCTGCGGAGTCGGGCGGTCCGGGGTGTCGTACCGCAGGGTCGACATGGCGAGGGTGATCGTGCTCTGCACGTTGTCGGCCTGCTGGCGGGTGACCGTCGCCTTGTTGACCAGGGAGCCGCCGTCCCGCGTGTTCGCGTCGTAGAGGGCGCCGGCCGGCAATTGGGCGAGGTGCTCGTGGATCTGGCGATCGGGGAAGACGACGCAGCGTTCGAAGCCGGCCATTCTGTCGGTGCGCAGTTTCAGGCCCGGTGTGCTCAGCCCGCTCGCGCGGGTCAGCACGGTCAGCTGGGCCAGGCTGTTGGGCGTCAACTTCTTCGACGTGTCCTCGTCGATCTGGTACGTCTGCCCGTTGACGACGATCGTGACCTGATCGGTCGCCCAGACCTCCACCTCGGTGACGTCGTACGGCAGCTGGATCAGCGTGCGGTAGGCCGAGAACGGCCGGAAGCCGTCCGCCACCGGCTCGTAGTCCTGGCTCAGCCGGACGGAGCAGGTGATGCCCACGGCGCTCGGCGCGATGTTGTGCCACACGTGCAGAGACGACAGCGCGTCGTCGCCGACCTGGGTGCCGCTCATCCTGGGGATGGCGGTGACGGCGTCCTCCCGGACATCACCGAAGGCCACGTCGCGGTACAGCGTGACGCCGGTCTCGGGGCCGAGACGCAGCGACGACACCACGTCGTTGAGGCCGTCGATCCTCAGGAAGTCGCTCAGCTCCGCCCCGGAGATCCAGGCCCGTCCCCAGTACGCCGGATTCTCATAGAGGACGACCTCGCCCGGCGCGAGCGTGCCGACCTGCGTCTCGTCGTCGGCGAAGCGGACGTCGCGGGTGAAGATCAGGCGCTGGTCGCGGTCGCCGCTCCGGGCGAACTGGCCGCTGCCGTCCAGCGCGACCCACTGAGCGTTCGCGTCCTTGAGCGAGAAGGTGCGGCCGTAGCGGTCGGGCTCCTCGACGAGCGTCATCGTCCCTTCCTCGAACGGAGTGCTGGTGCCGCCCTTGAGCAGATGACGCTCCGCCGCGGTCGGCCGCGCGAACGCGACCGCTCCGTCGGCTGTGGTGAGCTGGACCAGCTGGCCGTCGGGCGTGGCGCCCCTGGGCAGGAGGCGGAAGAGGGCGTCCGCGTTCGCGGTGGTGCCGAGCGTGGTGACCCACGAGGTGGTGCCCGGCCGTCCACGGGTGACCCGCAGGTAGCCGTTCGGTGTGCGGATCGCCCAGCGGCCGCCGAACGGGCGGTCCACGTCGGCCCAGATCTTCAGTGCGGAAAGGGAACCCGGTCGCGTGTCGTGTATCGCGGGCACGTCCGCCAGGACCTGCTGGGAGGGCCCCTGGAAGTCGCTCTGCTGATAGATCGTCACCCCGGTGCCGGGACCGACGCGCAGCCCGGTCGGGTCGGGCATGATCAGGGCGACGTCGGCGACGTCGCCGCTCAGCAGCCGAGCCGCTCGCACCCCGAACCAGTCGTCGCGGTAGATGATGGCCTGGCCCGCGCTCGGGCCGCGGCTCATCAGGAAGCTGTAGGCCGCGTCTTCCCGCTTCAGCCGAATGTCGGCCATGCTCTGCCAGGCCACGCCGGTGAACTTGTAGGCAATGAGGCCGGCGCCCCCGCGGGCAACCAGTTCGGCGCGTCCGTCGCCGTCGATGTCGGCGCATTGAATGGTGGAGTAATACTGCTGCATGCCCCAGCCTGAGGCATCACTTAACGGTGGGCCGGCCGGCAGCAGGTTCCAACTGCGAGTCGCTGGATCGAACTTGTAGGCCTGGATTCCGGCCGCTCCGCGGGCGATGAGTTCGGCGCGTCCGTCGCCGTCGATGTCGGCGCACTGAATTGTGGAGTAATACCGCTTGTCACCCCAGCCGGACGCATCACTCAAGGGCGGCCCGTCCGGCAGCCGGCTCCACGTCCGGGTCGCGGGGTCGAACTCGTAGGCCCGAATGCCTGCCGCCCCGCGGGCGAGCAACTCCGCGCGCCCGTCACCGTCGATGTCGGCATAGCTGATCGTGGAGTAGTACTGCGCCTGATTCCAATTCGCGGCGTCGGTCAGATCGGCCAGAGAGGGCCAGCCCGCCCACAGGTCCCCCTGGTCCAGATCCCAGACCTGGACACCGCTCACCCCCCGGGCGAGGACCTCCGCCTTGCCGTCGCCGTCGACGTCCGCGCACCGGATGGTGGAGCAGTACTGCGGCTGCGCCCATCCGTCGGCGTCGGAGAAAGCCGGGGCAGGAGTGAATATCGGGCGAGCGGTCATGAATATCTCCCGGGACACGATCGGATATTGAGCTGCGCCGTCGACACCAAGCGCGAAGCATCCGATATGGACGCTAGACCCCGGGCGGATTGAATCACAAGGCCCGCCGGGCGCCGCAGCCCTTTTCCGACAAGAATCCGACATTGCGCATCTGGGCATCCGCAATGGAATCGTCGCGCCCATTCTTATGCCGGCCAATGTGTCGCCGCGGCGACCGATCCCGCTCCCGATGCTCCGGCGGAGATCCGTTCCAGGGTCCCGTCAGTGAGTACGCGTGCGGATGGCAGGCCGCCCGGGATCGGCAAGACTTGCCGCCATGCGAGAGACGAGCCGAACCCGCCTCCTGACCACCACGATGATCACCGCGACGGTCCTGGCGGCGACGCTGGCGGCCGGGGGCTGCTCACTGAACGAGGCGATCTGCGGCAATGACCAGTATCCGGTCGCCGCGGTGGGCTCGACGGGCCGTGACTGCGTCCCGAAGGGCGAGGAGCCGCCGGCCGGCTATGTCCGCTTTCCCGCCGGCAAGGTCCCGAAGCACGTCGGCGACGAGTGGGACGAATACTGGAACACCCACATGATCGACAAGACCGGCGCCATCGTCCCGGCCTGAGCTCGAAATACGGATGCGGAGGCCGGCGCGGCGCGCCTACGGTGACGGGATGTCCCTCGAAGCCGCCCGCGCCGCCGACGTACTCGCCCAGCTCTGCGACCGCAACAGGTTGCTGGCGTTCGCCGAGCTGGTGCGCCGCGGCGACGACGGCGCCACGCTGAGCGACCTGGCCCGCGCGCTCGACCTGCCGCTGCCGAAGGCCGGCGACGCCTGCGCCCGGCTGGTCGGGCTCGGGCTCGCCACCGGCACCGGAAACGGGCTGTACCGGGCGCGGCCCGAGGGCCTGCGCGACGCGGCCGCGGCCGTCGACCGCCTGCAGCCGATCGCGGCGCTGCTCGCCGACTATCCGCAGCTGCGGTCCAACTTCTCGCACGGCCGGCTGACCGGCATGCCGCCGACGCTGAGCGAGCGCACGCCACTGCTGGGCGAGCTGCTGGCCCGGTTCCTGGCCCTCGAGGGCCTGTGCGACGAGGACGAGATCAACCGCCGGCTGGCGGCCGTCACCGACGACGTGGCGGGGGTCCGGCGGATGATGGTCGACACCGGCTGGCTGGAACGCGACCGGGCCGGCACCACCTACGGCCCGGGCCGCCCGATCCCGCAGCCGGTCGGCTGACGGGCGGGCATGGACCCGATGGGCGGCGGCGGCACCGGCCGGGCC
>NZ_JBEZXZ010000336.1:0-5441 GCF_040638275.1 Actinoplanes sp. NPDC026623
CGGACGAGGCGAGCCGGTCCGGCCGCGGCGGGTGTCTACGCGGCGGCGACGAGGGGCTTGAGCGCGGCGCCGACCTGGGTGACGAAGCCGGGGCGGTGGCCGTTGCGGATCAGGTTGATGGTGATCCCGTCGATCCCGGCGCCCAGCACCTGCTCGTGCAACTGCTCGGCGACCTGCTCCGGCGTGCCGAGGAAGACCCGGTTGCGGCGGTCCTCGGGCACGGACTCGCCGAACTCCTTCACTTCCTGCTCCGTCTCGCCGACGAGGCCCATGCTCAGGTAGCTGGTCGCGAGCGTGGCGGGGTCCCGGCCGATCTCCTCGCAGCGCTGCCGCAGCACGGCGACCTTGTGCGGCAGGTCCGCGACGTCGCAGATGATGTTCATGTGGTCGGCGAAGCGGGCGGCGAGCCGGAACGTCTTCTGCTCGCCGCTGCCGCCCAGCATGACCGGGATGGTCGGCCGCAGCCGCGGATTGTTCATGGCGCCGCGCGCGGTGTACCACTTGCCGTCGAGCGTCGCCTGCTCGCCCTTGAGCATCGGCGTGATGATGCTCAGCGCCTCCTCGAGCCGCTCGAAGCGCTGCCCGAAGGTGCCGAACTCGAAGCCGTAGTCGTGGTGCTCCCGCTCGAACCAGCCGGCGCCGATGCCGAGGATCGCCCTGCCCTTGGAGACCACGTCGAGGGTGGTCACCGTCTTCGCCAGCATGGCGGGGTTTCGGTACGTGTTCCCGGTGACCAGCGCGGACAGCTGGATCGTCGACGTGACAGACGCGAGCGCGCCGAGCGTCGTGTAGGCCTCGAGCATCGCGTTCTCCGGCGCGCCGATGCCCGGCAGTTGATAGAAGTGGTCCATCACCAGGACGGTGTCGAAGCCGACGGCCTCGGCCTCCCGGGCCTGGGCGGCGACGGTGTCGAACAGATCCTCGACGCCGACGCCGGGGTAGGTGAAGTTCGGAATCTGGTACCCGAGCCGGATGGTCACGGTGCCTCCGCCGTGTAAGTGGGCTATCAATTGCTAATGTAAGAGCTAACTTACACGGCGGCAAGCGGGGAGGCGGGATGTCGGAGAACCGGCGTTACCACCACGGCGACCTCCGCGCGGCGCTGATCGAGACCAGCTTCCTCCTGCTCGCCGAGCAGGGCCTCGAGCGCTTCTCGGTCGCCGCGGTCGCGCGCCGGCTGGGTGTCAGCTCGGCCGCGCCGTACCGGCACTTTCCGGACCGCGCCCGCCTGCTCGGGGCGGTCTCGGCCATCGCCGCCCGCGACCTGCGCGTCGCGATCGCCGACGCCGCCGACGCGGCGGGCCCGGACCCGGCCGACCGCCTGGCCGCGGCGTCCGGCGCCTACGTCCGCTACGTCGCCCGCACCGGCGCCGGCATCCACGTCGTCTACGCCGCCGAGCTCTACGACCTTCAGGACGATGGCCGTCGTGAGCAGACCCGCGCGCTGATGACCACGCTGCTCGACCTGGCCTCGGCGACCGGCCCCCGTTCCTACGAGGCGGCCGTCCTGCTGGTCGAGGCGACCCTCGCCGTCGCGCACGGCTACACCTCGCTCTACGCGGACCGCTTCTTCGCCCGCAGGTCCAGCACCGTCGACGACATCGCCGCCCGGGCCTGCGAGGCCGCCCGGATCCTGATCGCACCCTCCGGGCGGTAGCCGGCCCGCGCCGTCGCGGGCGTTCGGTCATTGATTTGAACCCACTCGGCCGTACCCGAAAGGGCGGGAGGGAATGGTCGCGCACGACGGGTTGGATAACCTTGCACATTGAATGCCGAGAAAGGCGAGAGTTATCCATGACCAATTCATTTCCGGATCCGGATCCGTGCGCGACCGTGTCGTTGAGCCTGCCGGACGAGAGTCACGCCGGTCCCGGTTCGTCGCTGGCGAAGCTGCGCTGGCACCTGGCGCAGATCGGCTTCGACGGCGAACTCGCCGATGAACTGGCAGCCCCGGCCGCCGGGGCGGGGGACAAGAACGTCGTCGAGATGGTCGCGGGGGCCGGCGATGCGGCACCGGCCGCCCTCGTCTACATCGTCAGCGCGGCGGCGGCCTCCGGCCTGGTCAAGATAGCCGGCGAATGGGTGCGAAACAAAAGCAAGAGGATCACGATAACCGCGACGCGCCCGGATGGCAGCACGATAAAGATCGACGCCAACAATCCACCCGACAACCTCTCGCAATTGATCGCCGACGCCGGTGGCACGGGCGAACCCCGGCACGACAACGCCAGCGATGACTGATCCGGAGATGCCCGGCCGGCGGGCCCTGATCATCGCCACCGGCCGGCACGACAACCCCGGCATCCGGGACCTCATGGGTCCGGTCTTCGACGCCGCGGCGATGAGCAGCACGCTGCAGAAGCTGGGCGGCTTCAAGGTGGACCTCCTGCTGATCGACCGGCCCGCCAAGGAACTGCTCAGCAAGATCGAGGCGTTTCTGTACAGCTTCGACGAGCAGGAGACCGCGCTGGTCTACTTCTCCGGCCACGGCTTCAAGGCCGCGGGGCCCAGCGACGCGGCCAAGCCCGGCAAAGATCTGTGGCTCGCGGCGAGCGACACCGACCCGCGGAGTCCGGCCGGCACCGCGCTTCGCGCCGCCGACATCCGCGCCCTGCTGGAGCGCTCCGAGGCGCGGGCGAAGATCTGGATCCTGGACTGCTGCAACGCCGCGGCGGCGGTGGCGGCCGGCGCGGGCGGGCGTACCAAGGGCTGGCACGGCTTCTTCGACTCCGTGACCCGGGACTTTCCGCGGACCGAGGGCGCGGGCGCGGCGCGGCCCAACCCGATGATCGACCTGACCCGCGCCGACAAGGGGCTCGTCGGGGCGTTGCCGCCGGAGCAGGGCCGGGGCCTGTACTTCCTGTTCGCGGCGGGCGACGGCCAGCCGGCCCGGGACGGCGACGACGGCAGCCCCTACACCGCGATGCTCATCGAGGGCATGAGGTCGATTCGGGCCGACCGCAACGGCGACGGCTGGATCTCGGTCTGGGAACTGGCCCGGTACGTCGACAGCCAGCACCGCAAGATGCTCCCCGCGCACGAGGTCGTACGCATGATGCCGAGTTCGGATGTCTGGGGAGCCGCGGACGGCGACGTGTGGATGATCCGTGGGCGGTCCCGGGCCCTCGCGAGATGGCAGCCGTTGTGGCGGACCCTCGGCGATCCGGTCGGCCCGTTCAGCGCCGCGGCGGCCGCGCTGGCGCTGGGCACGGTGAGCTGGGCGCTCGGCGACCCGGTGCCGGCCGCGCTGACGGTCGCGGCGCCGATCGGCCTGGGCTGCTATCTGGCCTACCTGGCGGCCGGCACCTATCTGCGGTTGCGCCCGGCCGAGTAGGCCGGGCCCGCCCTTCTAATAGGACGCACGGATCGCGTTGGCGAAGGCGCTGACGAAGGCGCCGGAGAGCGAACCCTTCGTGCCCGCGACGCCGACCGAGAGGCTGTCCAGGCCGGTGGTCGCCTTCAGGATCCGGTCGAGTGGCTCGGCCTCGTCGGCGGTGATGCCGAAGCACACCGGGTAGACGGGGATCGACCGGATGTCCTCGCGCGGATTGTCCAGCACGTCGTCCGCGGACTGGCCCCAGTAGTCGTCCACGCCGTCGGTCATGACCACCACGGCGTAGATGTCGTCGGCCCCGGCCCGGCCGGCCGCCGCCTTGCGCCGGGCCACCTGCTGCTGCGCGCCCATGATCGCCTGAAACAGCGGGGTGTCGTTGTCCGCCGTGCGGACCTTCAGGTTGCCGACCGCCGACTCGAAGCGGTTCTGCTCGAAGTCCTCCCACCGGACCGGATCGGCGCAGACGTTCCTGCACAACTCCCGCTCGTCGGGCCCCTTCGTGCCGCCGTGCTTCCTGGATTTCGCGGCGAATCCCACGATCGTGAACTCGTCGTTCCTGCCCAGCCAGGCCTGCGCCCGCTGCAGCGCGCTGCGGACCTCGGCTATCCGGTCCCGCCCCGCGACCGAGCCGTCCTCGGCCATCGTGCCGGACTCGTCGATCAGGACCATCAGGTGCACCGGCTTGCGGCTCGCCAGCCACCGGTCCCGGATCGCCGCGATCTCCCTGCCCTGAACGGCCAGGCCCGGCGGCGCGGTCACCGACTCCGGCAGCACCACCCCCGCGTCGCCCATCCGCTCGTTCAGTTCGGTCAGCCCCAGCTTCGGGAACCTCCTGCCGTTCCTGTCGCGCAGCCCCGAGTTCGCCAGCCGCTCCTGGGCGCCCGGCGTACTCAGGAACGCCAGGAAGTCGTCGGCCGCGGCCCGCTGCGCCGCGGTGAGACCCGGCAGGGGAACGAACGGGTGGTCCATCACCCAGTTGGTGGTCGAGTAGATCGGCACCAGGTCGTCGGGCGCGTCGGCGCCGCTGCTGCCGGACGGGCACGGAGTGGAGTTCTTCGGCTCGCCGCCCAGGCTGTTGGCGTCGTACTGGTACATCAGGGACTCCTGGACGATCACGGCACTGGCCCGGCCGCCCCAGTCCGGCAGGCCGCAGCGGGACTCGTAACGCAGGTCCCGCATCATCTGCGTACCGTCCGGGTCGATGTCGTTGGGCACCAGCCGCTCGATGCGCCGCAGATATTCGGGAAGCTCCGCCTCCTTGACCCGCGCGTTGGTGGCGGCCTTCGACACCGCGATCAGCGCGAACAGCCCGGACGTCGACTCGACCGGATCGTCCTTGCGCAGCGAGAAGCCCTTCCACTGGGGCAGGCCGTGGCTCAACAGTCCCGGCCGGCCCCACTGCAGCGGCTTGCCGTCCTCGAGCAGCTGCCCCAGGACGGACCAGTTGAAGTTCAGCCCGGCGTCGGCGAGACCCGCCTTGAAGCGTTCCGCCTTCTCCCTGGGCATGGCCAGCACGAGCGGGCTCTGCGCCAGCGACTCGAAATCGTCCCCTTCCGGCGCCGTGTCCGGCTTCTCGTACTGCCACAGCGACACCCACGCCGACGACGTCGGCAGCCACACGTGCGGCTTGAACTGCTCGCCGGTGACCGTCGTCCAGTCGGAGGAGGAGAGTCCCCGTTCGGCGGTGCCCGAGCTCACCGACGACAGCCGTACCGTCGCGCAGCCCTTCTCGCCGCCCAGGCCGAATTCCCGGTGGGCGTCGTTGTAGTCCTTCACGACCAGGTCCATCGCCTTCGGCGCGTCCGGATTTCCGGACGCCTTCTCGGTCGACGAGGACAACTGCAGCGTCACCGGCAGGCAGTCCTTCAGGGCGCGGTTCGCCGCCACCGCGGCGCCGGCGACCAGGACGATCGCCAGGACACCCACCAGACCCACCCGGCGTGGGCTCACGTCATCAGACCTTGGCAAGGCGTCTCCCGCGCTCACTGATCGGCGTACCACTCGAACCCGCGGATCAGGATAGGAAGGGGACGGCGCCCGCACCCGGACAAGTCGTGCGCACTCCGGGCCGCACCCGCGGCGGCCGGGGGGGCCCCCCCCGGCGCCG
>NZ_JBEZXZ010000337.1:0-5404 GCF_040638275.1 Actinoplanes sp. NPDC026623
ACGGTCGACGCGCTCGCCGTGGGGCGCACCCCGACGCCCGGTCGCGGCCAGTGGGCGTCGCGGCTGACGGGACGGATTCCGCTGCCCCGCCCGGCGACCCTCGGCCTGGCGCATCCCTTCGCCCGCCCCGTCCGGTCGGCGACGATCGTCGCGGCGATCGCGTTCGGCGCCGCCGCGGTGACCTTCTCCGTCGGGCTCGGCGCGTCCCTGAACAACGTCCAGGCCTCGGAGGGCCACGCCGACGTGATGGTCCATCCCGGTCTCCCGCCGACGGACCTGCCACCCGGCGGGAACGGGGCGCCGCCCGGCGGGGTGCCCGCCGGGCCGGCCGACGGCGGACCGGTCGCGAGCGCGATGCCCAGGACGCCGCTCGACCAGGCGGCGATCGTCAAGGCGATCGAGGCGCGGGCCGGCACCGACGGCTACTGCGGCCTCGCCACCACCGAGGTGACCGCGGCCGGGGTCACCGGCGCCGTCGAGACCCTCGCGTTCACCGGCGACAACTCCTCGTACGGCTACCAGATGGTCTCCGGCACCTGGTTCGGCGGGCCCGGCGAGATCGTCGTGTCGACCCCGTTCCTGACCGCCACCGGCACCGAGGTCGGCGACACCATCGTGCTGACCGACCACGGCACGGAGCTCACCGTCCGGATCGTGGGAGAGGCGTTCAACACCGAGAACGACGGCATGCAGCTGCTCACCGCGACCGCGACCCTCGCCGCCGCCGAGCCGGACCTGGCACCCCAGGAGTACAACATCACCCTGCTGCCCGGCACCGACGCGTCCGCCTACGCCAAGGCGCTGAGCGAGGACCTGAAGCCGCTGGGGGCACACGCGGCGACCGTCGACGACGACACCAACGAATTCGTCGTCATCGTCAACGCCCTGACCACCCTGCTCACCGTGCTGCTGGTCACCGTCGCGGCGCTCGGCGTGCTCAACATGGTCGTGCTGGAGACCCGTGAGCGCGTACACGACCTCGGCGTCCACAAGGCCCTCGGCATGACGCCGCGGCAGACCATCGCGATGGTCATCGCCTCGGTGGTGGTGACCGGGCTGGCCGGCGGTGCCGTCGGCGTGCCGGTCGGCATGCTCCTGCAGCGGATGGTCGTCAACGACATGGGACGGACCGCCGGATTCAACCTGCCCGCCGCGGTCCTCGACATCTACCGCCCGGGCGAGCTGGTGCTGTTCGCGCTCGGCGGGCTGCTCATCGCCGTCCTCGGCTCGCTGTTGCCGGCGGGCTGGGCCGCGCGTACCAGAACGGCCACGGCGCTGCGTACCGAATAGGGGTGGCCCGGACGCGGCACTACCGACGGGGTGCTCCCCCGTCGGTAGTGTGCGTCGACTGCGACCGAGCGCCTGGTGCGGTCAGGCGAGGGCCTTGGCCTTGAGCGCGTCGAACTCCACCTGGTTGATCGCACCGGACTGGAGCAGCTCCTGACCCTTGGCGATCTGTGCCGCCGGGTCGCCGCCGCCGGCACTGCCGTTGCTGCCGGCGACGCGACGGATGTAGTCCGCCTGATCCGCGGCCGCGGCCTGATGGCGGGCCATCTGCCGCTCGGCCATGCTCTTACCGCGGGTGATCAGGTAGACGATCATCGTGATGAACGGCAGGAAGAGCAGGGCGATGATCCACACCGTCTTCATGAGGCCGCTCGTGTCGCTGTCGCTGAACAGATCACTCAGGATCCTGAACAGGATCAGGAAGTAGAAGAAGATGAAGTAGAAGATCAATAGGCTCCAGAGAAATTCTCCGAACGTCACGTGAAACCCCTTTGACTCGTCATGGCCCCGTCGGCACTCATCGCAGTGCTGCGGCTGAGCGGTCGTCCACTTCGCACCTGGCCGGGGCCGGTGTGCGAAGCTTCCTTCAGCCCCTAACAGCAGAGCACGGGCCGCCCGCGCAGGCCGTCATCCGGAACGGATGAAAGGCGGACAGGCGCAAGCCCTGTCGATGCCCCGGCCGCGAAGTGCCGGGTGGTCGAAAAGCGCCGCGGCCGGCGCCGCCGTGCCGCTCCGGGACGATTCCGCCGCGGGCCGGCAGATCATCCACGACGGATGAGGTCCGATGATCTCCCCGTGCTGCGCTACCGCGGCGCACGGCGCCGGCGGCGCAGCAGAAGCAGCAGAATCGCGGCGCCGGCGAGAACGCCCGGTACCGCGAGGGCGACCACCGTGCGTGCCGTGCCGTCGCGGCCGGAACGGTGCACCACCGGCGGCTGCGCACGACACCCGGTACCGGGATCGTCGTGGGTGAGTGCGCACACCATCAGCGACGCCTTCTCCTGGCCGTAGTCGCCCGCGAGGGCGGCCTGGAACTCCCGCCACTGGTGCCGGGTCTCGACGATCGCGCCGGTGACGGCCTTCGCGAAGTTGTCCGCGACCCGGCCCCGGGGTGTCGTCGGGTCCGTCGCGGCGCCGGTGACCGGGTCGACCAGACCGTTGTCCTTGTTGAGCGCGGCATGGGTGATCCGCCGTTCGCACACCCCGGTGCCGGTGACCTGGTCCGCGAGCACGAAACACCCGGTCGTCAGGTCGCGCGGCACGGCGCGCGTGCCGCTGCCGCTCAGGTCCAGGACCGGGCTCGGCGCCGGCAGGTCGAGGCCCGGCGGGTTGTCCGGGCCCGTCGGGCGGGCCGGATCCGCCGAGTCGGTCCAGTTGCTGTGCGCGTAGAAGTCCTGCGCGCCGTGCAGGGCCCGGCCGAAGCGCTCCAGCGACAGGCACTTCGCCCGCTGCTCGTCGGCGGAGTCCAGCACGCAGTCGGTGCCGAGGTCCACCTCGGCGCTCATGATCCGGCCCTCGCCGTCGAGCAGGCCCGCCGCGAGCCCGACCGCCTCCCGGAAGCGGCGGCGCAGATGGTCGACGCAGGCGCGGAGCCCGGTGCTGGCCTCGTCGCGGGTGCGCGGGTAGCCGCCGGCGAGATAGTCCGCGTCGTCGCAGTGCGCGGCGGGGACGGACACCTCGGTGCGGTCGGGGGCGCCGACGCCGCCGAACTTCTGACCGCGCCCCGCCAGTTGCGCCATCGACAGCGGCTCGAAGCAGTCGCCGTCCGATCCGGTGCCGGCCGCGCAGGCCACGGCGGCGCGGGTGATCCGCTCGTGCTCGCGACGCTGTCCCCCGCCGTCGATCGTCCCGAAGGCGGCCGCCGGGTCCGGCACCGACACGATGGCGCTCGCGAGGGCCACGACCGCGAGCAGCGCCCTGCCGGAGCCTCCTCGCATCGAGCACCTCCCTGCTCAGGCTCCCCAGCCGTCGCCGTTCCCGGCTCACCCCATCGGGATGAACGCCGTTGCGGTCGTGAACCGGACAGGAGCGCTTCCCGAAACCGGCACCCACCGGCGCATCCCGGTGGGACCGTCGGATCAGACCTCCCGGTGACGCCTGAACAGGGCAGAGCGAGGTCTCGACATGCACGCCGAACTCGACCGGGCCGGATCGATCCGGCGGACCCTGGTGTTCGCCGCCGCCCTGGCCGCCCTGCTCTACTTCGCGCGCTCCGGCGCGACCTCGCTGACCGTCCAGGTGCTGTTCACCGTCTTCATCGCCGTCGCGACGATCTGGCTGCGCGGGCAGTACGCCGACAGCCTCGACGGAATGCAGTGGGTGATCCCGCGCTGGTTCGGCGTGCTCCTGCTGGCCACCGCGGCCGTCCTGGTGGCACTGCACGCCGCGCTCGGCCGGGGATCGTCCGGCATCGTCGGGGTGCTCCTGGCGTACTTCGCCGCCGGTTCCGCCGTGACCCAGATCCGCCAGAGCGAGTCGATCCACCTGCTGCGCCTGCCCGGCGGCCGGCGGTACGCGCAGGTGCACCCGATGCGCTGGGGCCTCGGCCTCACCGCGGCCGGCGTCGGGCTCGCGTTCGGCGGTGCGGCCCTGCTCGGACCCGGCGGGCGGATCGTGCTCGGCCCGCTGATGATCGCCTTCGCCCTGCTGGTGCTGCTCCCGGTCGGCCTGGCCATCTGGTCCGAGCAGGTCATCCGCCGGCTGTGCCGGATGCACGACGCCCGGGCCCGGCTGTGGTGCCTCGGCGGGGCCGGCGCCGCGCTCTTCGCCGGGGTCACCGCCGGCGTGGTGGTGCTGGGGCACTCCAGGTGGCTGATCGGCGTCATGGTGCTCCTCGGGCTGCTCGTCGTCGCCCTGGTGTCGACCACCCAGGCCGACATCGTCGCCGTGATGGCCGTCGTCGCGCTGATGGGCGTGACCCCGCTGCAGGCCACCGGGCAGGGACGGCTCGGGCTCCGCGGCGACACCGCGGTGCTGGTGGCGCTCGGCGACTCGTACATGTCCGGCGAGGGTGCCGCGATCTACTACCAGGGCACCGACGACGGCGGCGGCGACCAGTGCCGCCGCTCGCCGACCGCGTGGGCGCCGATGGCCGCGCAGGACGTCACGAACTTCGACGGGCTGGCGTTCCTCGCCTGCTCCGGTGCCCGCACGGCCAACGTGCTCAGCGAACACCCCGCCCCGGCGATCGCCGGCCCGGCGGCGGCCGGCGTCGCGATGCCGGCGCCGAGCCCGCAGCGGGGCGAGGCGGGCACCCAGCTCGACGCGTACCAGAGGATCCGTGGGACCTTCAAGCCGCGGATGGTGGTGCTGAGCATCGGCGGCAACGACGCGGGCTTCTCGACCATCGGCATGATGTGCGTGGCGCCGGGCGACTGCGACACCCGGGCCGCCCTCTGGGAGGACTCCCTCGACCAGCTGCGCCGGCAGCTCCGGGTGACCTACCGCGAGATCGACGCGGCCTTCGCGGACGTTCCGGTGGTGGTCATCCCGTACCCGGATCCGATCAGCATCCGGGCGGACGGCTGCCGCCAGGTGTCGCTGTCGCTGCGGGAGCAGCGGTTCATCCACCGGTTCCTGACCGGCGGCCTCAACCGGGTCATCCGGCAGACCGCCGAGGAGTACGGGTTCCACTACCTCGCGGGGATGCAGGACGCGCTGGCCGGGGCGCATCTGCAGCTGTGCGACCCGCTGAACGACGGGCTGCCCGGCATCAACTTCATCGGCCTGCGCTCGGTGCGCGGCATCGCCGAGCAGCGCTTCAATCCGGCCAACTGGACGCACAGCAGCCTGCATCCGAACGAGCGGGGGCACGCCGCGATGCTGCGGGTCTTCCAGACCTGGTGGGCGGTCGAGAAGGGGTCGATCACACCGCGGCAGACCGTCGGGGCCTCCGCGCAGGACCGCTCGACGGACGCGTCGAGGGCACAGCGGCGCACCACGCCGGCCCAGGCGCGGGCGCGGGCGACGAGGCAGGCGCCGCCGTGCGGCCTGTTCGACAACACGAGCAGGGGCTGCCGCCCGCAGGGCCAGCGGTGGGCCTACCAGCAGGTCGGCGGGGCGCTGCTGCGCTACGGCGGGGTCGCCCTGCTCGCCGCCGCCGGCGCGTGGTGCCTCT
>NZ_JBEZXZ010000338.1:0-5359 GCF_040638275.1 Actinoplanes sp. NPDC026623
GGCACGCGCTCGCCGAGGGCTCCCCCGAGCTGGCCTGCCGCTGCCTGGAGGCGGCGCTGCGGGCGGCGCCGGACGACCGGGCGCGGGCCGGGGTCCGGATCCGGCTGACCCGGCTGCTCTGGCGCGGATCGCCGGCGGCCGCGGCGGCCCACCTGGACGACCTGGCCGACGACGCGCGGCGCGACCGGCTCGGCGGGCCCGAGGTGGCGCAGACGATCGCCTACCTGGCCTGGGCCGGCCGGCTCGAGCAGGCGGCCGGCCTGGTCTGCGAGCTGGCCGCGGCCGGCGACGTGCCGGCCGACGCGCTCGCCTCGGCGGCCCGCTGGCTGGGCATGTTCTGCCCGCCGATGCGCCCGCGCCTGGACGCGCTGAACCTGCAGCCGACCGGCCCGCTCACCGCGGACGGCACGGCCGGCGCGCCGGACGACCCCTTCCTGCACGCCGCGTACGCGGTCAGCACGGCGCTGTCCACCGGCTCGTCCGCCGAGGCGGTGCTGGTCCTGCAGCGCTACCACCTGAACGACGGCACCGCCCAGCCGGTGCTGCTGGCCGTGCACGCGCTGCTGTTCGCCGGCCGGCTCGACCTGGCCACGGCCTGGTCCAGCCGGCTGATCGACGAGGCGGCCCGCCGGCAGGCACCGGCCTGGCAGGCGATGTTCACCGCCGCCAAGGCCGAGATCCTGCTGCGCCGCGGCGAGCTGACCCAGGCCATCGCGCTGGGCCGGGCGGCGCTGACGCTGCTGCCGGCGCCGTCCTGGGGTGCCGGGCTGGCGTTCCCGGCGGCCACCCTGATCGAGGCGTGCACCGTCGCCGGGCAGCCGGACGAGGCGCTCGGCATGCTCGGGCTGCCCGCGCCGCAGGCGATGGCGCAGACCCTGGGCGGGGTCCGGCACCTGCGGGCGCGCGGGCGCTGGCGGCTGGCCACCGGGCGCAGTCACGCGGCGCTCGGCGACTTCATGGCCTGCGGCGAGCTTCAGGAACGCTGGGGCATCGACTCGCCCGCCCTGGCGCCGTGGCGGCTGGACGCCGCCGAGGCCTGGCTGGCGCTGGGCGACACCGAACGCGCGGCCAGCCTGGCCAACCGGCAGCTGCGCCGGCTGCGGCCGGGCAACGACGCGCTGCGGGCCGCCGCGCTCGGCGTGCTGGGCAGCACCGGGGATCCGCACGGCCGGATGCAGGCGCTCGGCGAGGCGGTCGAGATCCTGGAACGCGACGGCGACAAGGTGCGGCTGGCGATGGCGCTCGGCGCGCTCGGCCGGGCCTTCCGCGAACTCGGCAACCTCCAACGTGGACGGACCCTGACCGGCAAGGCCTGGTACGTCGCCAAGGCGTGCGGCGCGGAACCGCTGTGCGAGACGCTGATGCCGCAGCACGCGGACGCCGAGCAGGCGCCGGCCGTGCTGGAGCAGCCCGACGGCGAGACGCTCACCGAGGCCGAGATGCGGGTCGCCGTGCTGGCCGCGCACGGGCACACCAACCGGGAGATCTCGGCGAAGCTGTTCATCACGATCAGCACGGTCGAGCAGCACATGACCCGGATCTACCGCAAGCTCAACCTCAAGCGCCGCCGGGACCTGCCGCTGAGCCTGGCCGGCCCGGAGCCGATGCGCCTGCGGTCCGCGTCTGCGGGGTGAAATCCGCCGAGTCAAGGGCATCGGTCCGGAAAATCCGGATCGGTGCCCCTGTTCTTTTGCGCGGACCTCCTAAGGCGTCCCGGTTTTGTAACTCACGGGTAGGCAAGCCGCCGACAGTCAGAAGAATGGAGGAACTGAAACTTTGAACGAAGGAAACCACCGTGAACGAGGCAAAACCGGACGACGTCGAGCTGATGCGCGTGACGACGGCCGACCACGAATCCCCGTTCCGGCTGATCTGCTTTCCGAACACGCTGGACACCCCGGTCGGCTACCTGCCGCTGGCGGACCTGCTGCTGCCCACCGTGGAGGTTCTCGCGGTGCGCTATCCGGCGGCCCCGCCGGGCTCGTCGTGGATCCCGGACACCGAGCGCCTGGCCACCAAGTGCTTCGGGGCGCTGTCCGGCTGGACCGACCGGCCGATCGCGTTCCTCGGCCATCGCGCCGGCGCCTACCTGGCCTTCCGGGTCGCCGGTCAGCTGGAGCGTGAGACCGGCGCCCGGGTCGCCGCGCTGTTCGTGATGGAACGCGACGCGCCGCCGGAGACGGCCGGGGACCCGCCGCTGAGCGGGCGGATCGTGGCGGTGGCGGCCGGCCGGGAGCCGGTGGGCAACGGCTGGGGCGCGTACAGCACGGCGGGCAGCGTCGTCGAGCACGTGCCGGCCCGCTCGGATCACCGCGGGTTCGGCACCGCGCTGGCCAATCTGATCCATGATGAGCTGCTCGGATTCCACGGCGAGTAGGGGCAGAACAAGGGTGTGGCCCGGCTCGCGCGCTGCCTAGCGTTGATCTCGAACCCCGGCCGGGGTACGAGGAGGAGCCGTGAAGCCGACCGTATTCGCCGCCGACAGCGTGCAGACCCGCGCCGAGTTCGAGCAGGACGCCCTGCGGGTGGCCGACGTTCTCCGCGAACGCGGCGTGACGCTCGGCACCCGGGTGATCCTCAAGGGCGACAACTCGTCCGGATACCTGAAGACGTTGTTCGCGCTGATGCACCTGGGCGCGTCCATCGTGCTCTGCGACCAGCAGGAGCACGTCGCCGACACCCGCTCGGTCGCCACGCTCAGCGGCGCCAAGCTGGTGCTGGCCGACGAGGACGCGATGGTCGACGCGGACCTGCTGCCGACCCGGCTGTATGAGCTGCTGGTCGACGCGGCCGGCCGCCGGGTGCCGCCCGGCGCGCTGTGCTTCGACGACTGGGCCGCGCTGCCGGACGGCCTGATCATGCGGACCTCCGGCTCCACCGGGACGCCCAAGTGCGTGGTGAAGTCCGGCGGCGCGTTCCTGCGCAACCTCGAGCGCAACGCCCGGCAGATCGGGCACCGCAGCGACGACGTCCTGCTCCCGCTGCTGCCGTTCGCGCACCAGTACGGCCTGTCCATGGTGCTGATCGCCTGGCAGGTGCGGTGTTCGCTGGTGATCGCGCCGTACCGCCGGCTGGACCAGTCGCTGCGGATGGCCGCCGACACCGGCGCCACGGTCATCGACGCGACCCCGGCCAGTTACCGCAGCATGCTGGGCCTGTCCCGGCGGCGGGCCGCGCTGCGCGAGGGCTACCGGGCCGCCCGGATGCTGTGCGTCGGCGCCGCCCCGCTGGACCAGGCGCTGGTCAACGAGTACGAGTCCGAGTTCGGCATGCCGCTGCTGGACAGCTACGGCAGCACCGAGCTGGGCAACGTCTCGTTCGCGACGATCGACAACCCGGTCGCCTGCGGGCGGGTGATGCCCGGCCTGCGCGCGCGGATCGTCGACGACCACGGCGCCGGGCGGCCGGCCGGCGAGATCGGCGAGATCGAGATCGACACCCCGGACGGCCTGACCGGGCACCTCACCGAGAACGGCGAGCTGGACCCGGCACCGGCCGGCTGGGCCAGGACCGGCGACCTGGGCCGGCTCGACGCCGACGGCAACCTGTACGTGCTGGGCCGCAAGCACGCCGTGCACCGGATGGGCTACACCATCTACCCGGACCTGATCGAGCGCCGGATCGGCGAGGCCGGTCACCGGGCCCGGGTGGTGCCGGTGCCCGACGACAAGGCCGGCTCCCTGCTGGTGTTCTTCGTGGAGGACGAGACCGGCCGCGACGCCGGGCACTGGCGCGGCGTGCTGCAGGACCTGCTGCCGGCGTACGAGCAGCCGAACCGGGTGACGGTGCTGGACGGCTTTCCGCTCAACCGCAACGGCAAGGTCGACAAGATCCGCCTCCAGCGGCTCGCCACCGAGGCGGCGTGATGCGGATCGCTTGCTGGCAGGCCGCCTGCGAGCCGGGCACCGGGCGGTTCCTCGAGCGGCTCGACGCGGTCGCCGCCCGGGCCGCCGCGGGCGGCGCCGAGCTGCTGGTCACGCCGGAGATGTCGGTGGGCGGCTATCCGCTGAGCGGGAACGTCCTGGCCGAGGTGGCCGGGCCGGCCGACGCGATGGCCGGGCGGGCGGTGCGGCGGATCGCCCGCGAGCACGGGCTGGCCATCGTGTACGGCTGGCCGGAGACCGACGAGGGGCGCCTGCTCAACGCCGTACGCCTGGTGGACCGCACCGGAAACGGCCTGGCCCGCTACCGCAAGACGCACCTGTACCGCCCGGCCGAGCCGCAGTTCACCCCCGGGTCGGACGCCGTGGTCCAGGCCCGCCTCGGCGAGCTGACCGTCGGGCTGCTGATCTGCTACGACGTGGAGTTCCCGGAGATCGTCCGGGCGCACGCGCTGGCCGGCACCGAGCTGCTCGTGGTGCCGACCGCACTGATGGCGCCGTGGGAGCTGGTGGCCCGGATCCTGGTCCCGGCCCGGGCGTTCGAAAGCCAGCTGTACGTCGCGTACACGAACTGGCTCGGCGTGAACCAGGGCGTCCGGTTCTGCGGGCTGTCCACCGTGGCGGCTCCGGACGGCGGGGTGTCCCGGGTCGAGGAGCCGCGCGAGGAGCTGCTGTTCGCCGAGATCGACCGGAAGGTCATCGCGGCGGCCCGGGCGACGACCGGCTACCTGACCGATCGCCGCCCCGAGCTGTACGGCCCGGTCACCGAGCGCTAGCCGGCTCCACCAGCTCGACCAGCACGCCGCCGGCGTCCTTGGGGTGCACGAAGTTGACCGCCGAGCCGGCCGTTCCGGTACGCGGCTCCGGGTAGAGCATCCGCACCCCGCGCCCGGCCAGCGCCTCGGCCGTGGCCCGCACGTCGCTCACCGCGTACGCGATCTGCTGGATGCCCGGGCCCCGCCTGCCGAGGAATTTGGCGATCGGGGAGTCCGGCGTCAGCGGGGCCAGCAGTTGCAGCCGCGGGCCGGCCGGGTCGTCGCCGACCCGCAGCATCGCCTCGCGCACGCCCTGCGCCTCGTTGGTCTCGGTGTGCACGCAGGTGAGGCCGAACACCTGCTCGTAGAACTCGAGCGCCTCGTCGAGGTCGGCGACGGCGATGCCGACGTGGTCGATGCCGGTGATGCCGGGGACGTTCATGCGATTACTCCTTCGGTCATGCGGCGCCGGACGGCGGCCACGATCAGTTCGGCGCCCTCGCCGGGCGTGCGGACGCCGCGGCGTACCTCGTCCTCCACCGCCGCCACCGCCGGGTCGCCGGCCAGCGGCCGCAGCAGCGCCTCCCGGACCCCGGCGCGCAGCCGGGCCACCCGCCGCTCGCGGCGGCGCTGCCGCAGCGTTCCCGAGGCCAGCCCGTGCTCGTGGTGCTCGCGCAGCGCGGCCCACAGCTCGGCGATGCCGGTCTGCTCGGTGGCGCTGCA
>NZ_JBEZXZ010000339.1:0-5294 GCF_040638275.1 Actinoplanes sp. NPDC026623
CCGCGCTTGCCGGCGCCACCGGGCAGCCCGGCCTGGCGCAGAGCCACCTCGGCATCCTCGCCGTGCTGGCGGCCCTGGTCGGCGACCGGGACACCTGTGAGCTGCGGATCCGCGCCGCCGGCGTCCACGACAGCGCCCGGGGGCCGGGGCAGGCCCGCGCCTTCTGCGAATGGGCCCTGGCGCTGCTCGACCTGGTCGAGGGGAGGCCGCGGGCCGCCCTGCACCGGCTGGACGCGATCTTCGTCGGGTCCGCGGGCCGCGGCAACCTGATCGTGCAGGTCGCCGCCACCCCGCACCTGATCGAGGCGTACTGGCGCTGCGACCCGCCGCCGCACACCCCGCCGGCGGCGCGGACGGCGCTGCTCGACGGCGTCTTCGAGCCGTTCGACCGCTGGGCCGCCGGCACCGGCCAGCCCAGCTGGCTGGCGCTGCGCGCACGCTGCCGGGCGCTGCGCGCGGCGGATCCGGACGTCGCGGAGGAGCACTTCGAGGAGGCGCTGCGCGAGCACCGGCGCGGCGACGCCGACTTCGCCCGGGCGCACACCGAGCTGCTCTTCGGCCGCGACCTGCGCCGTCGGCGCCGGCCCGGCGCGGCCCGCGAGCACCTGCGCCGGGCCGAGGAGACGTTCCGGCTGCTGGACGCCGGGCCGTGGGCGGCGCAGGCCGACGTCGAGCTGCGCGCCGCCGGGGCGCCCGTGCCGCCCCGGCCGGTGGCCGCGTCCCGGGGGCTGACCGCCCAGCAGGAGCGGATCGCCCGCCTGGTCGCCGAGGGCGCCACCAACCGGGAGGTGGCCGAGCAGCTGTTCCTCAGCCCGCGGACGATCGACCACCACCTGCGCAACGTCTTCGCCCGGCTCGGCGTGCGCTCCCGGACCGAGCTGGCCCGCCGCCTGGGCTGAGGCCTACGCCCTCGCGAAGGCCATGCCGCGGGCGAGCGCGCCGATGTCGGCCTGGTCCGTGAACAGCCCGTCCAGCCCGGTACGCAGGAACACGACCTGCTCGTCGATGGCCCGGCCGTACGCGTTCGGGTCGGTGCCGACGCGGTAGTCGGCAGGCAGGAACTGGTTCTCCGCCCGGAACGTGTACGGCATGACCTTGAGCCCGGCCGCGTGCGCGTCGCCGACCAGGCTGGTCGGCGTGCCCAGGGTGCCGTCGGCCGTGCGGGGGATGACCTGGCTCTTGTCGGGCCCGATGCCGTCGGCGTAGCGCGACAGCCGCGCCAGGCCGGCCGGGGTCAGGTACTCGGCGTAGCTCGTCGGGTCCTCGAACGGGCCGCCCGCCGCCGCGGTCAGGAACACCAGCGGCGCGCGCAGCCGGTGGTCGTCGCGCAGGCTCCTCAGGTTCCCCGCCTCGAAGGACTGCACCAACACGGGCGCGTCCGCGGCATCCAGGCCGGCCCGGCGCAGGGCCCGCACCAGCGGCGTCTCCAGCTCCAGGCCGAGCCGGCGGAAGTAGGTCGGGTGCTTGGTCTCCGGGTAGACGCCGATCTCGCGGTCCAGCTCCCTGGACAGCCGCCTGCGCAGGTCGAGGACCTCCTGGAGGGTCGGCACCTGGAAGAGCCCGTTGTAGAGGGTGTTGTGCTGCCGCACCTGCGGGATGCGCTCGGTCGCCCGCAGCGTCTTGAGCTCGGCCAGGGTGAAGTCGTGGGTGAACCAGCCGGTCACCGTCACGCCGTCGAGCACGACGGTGCGCTTGCGCGACGCGAACTCGGGCCGCGAGGCGACGTCGGTGGTGCCGCCGATCTCCGGCTCGTGCCGGGCCACCAGGACGTGGTCCTTCGTGGCGACCAGGTCCGGCTCGATGAAGTCGGCACCCAGCCGGGCGGCCAGCTCGTACGAGGCGAGGGTGTGCTCGGGCCGGTAGCCGCAGGCGCCCCGGTGCCCGATGACCAGCGGATGACGCGGGTCGCCACCGCCGTGGTGGTCGAGCGGTGCGACGGCGAGCGCGGGCGCCGCGGCCCCGAGCACGGCCGGGACGCCGGCGGCCAGCGCGCCGAAGCGCAGCACCTGTCGGCGATCTGCCACGGTTCCTCCTTGTGGTTCCGCCGGCGACCGTCGCCGGAACTCCCCGGCCGAGTCCAGGCGATCACTTCGACGCCGAGGCGAAGTCGCCGTGGCGGCCAGGCGAACGCCGCTGATCGAATTCGGCGTTGGGTGTAACGGAACGGCACGCGGGGAATGACTGTCCGCAGCGGGGGCCCGACGCCTTCCGAGGTCGCCCGGACGGAAGGGTCCACTGCCCATTCATCCCTTGAGGTCGATCGAGGGTGGGCCTAGGGTGGTGGTCCGAACGCTCACAGTGAAAGGCCTTTGTGGAGTCACCATGGGATCTCTCGAGCGTCGCGCCGATCAGTGCCGGCAGGCCGCGGACGGGGTGACCCGCCCGTCCCGGCCGGACGACCGGTACGGGCCCAAGCGCGGCCCGGGTGCCGGCGGCTCCAACGAGCCGCTCTTCGGCACGCTGCCGTTCCGCCGCTCCCACGGGAGCCCGGCCGGGGCGCCGGACTCGCCCGCGCCGACCCCACCCGCCAGGGACTTCGCCGAACCCGCGCCCGCGTCCACCCGCGAGCCCCGCCCGGCCCGGCGGACCGACCTGACGGCGCTGCTCGGCCGGACCGTGCTCGAGGCGCGAGTCCAGCAGATCTGCCGGGAGTACGGCCTCATCCCGCGCTCCGGTGCCGCGGTCGGCTCGGGGCTGTCCCGCTCCTACCTGGCCCGCGCCGCCGGCGTGGAGATCGCCGCCGACACCCACGGCGTGATCACGACGGTCTTCCTGCACTTCCACGGCGACGACGGCTTCACGTCCTACTCCGGCGAGATACCCGGCGGCGCCGGCAGCGTCCCCCGCCGGCCGCACCTGTGGGCGATGCTGGGCCGGCCCGACGAGCAGGGCGCGCCCTACCGCGACCGCTTCCTGGGCGACTACGGCCCGTGGGACCGGTGGGTGCTGGCCGGCTTCGCGCTGCACGCCCAGTTCGCCCCGGACGGCGAGCGCCTCGACCGGGTCACCCTGACCCTGCCCGAACGCCTGCCGCGCGACGCCGCCTAGCCCGAGGTCCCGCCCCCGCGCACCGGGTCCGCCTCAGAGTCGCAGCTGGGGCCAGTCCAGCAGGTCCGCGCCCAGGTCGCGCACGCATGCCAGCAGGCCGAGCCGGGCGGCGCGCACCGCCGGGTCGTCCGCCATCACGAACACGTCGTCGAAGAAGGCGTTCACCGGCCCGGTGATCCGGGCCGCCGCCGCGGTGAAGCGGGTCAGGTCGGTCGCGGGCTCCAGCTCCGCGCGGGCGGCCAGGACCGCCTCGTGCAGGGTGAGTTCGGCCGGCTCCCGCAGCGCCGCCGGGTCGTAGGCCGCCGCGGTGCCGTCCGGGACGATGCGGCGGGCGCGCTGGATCGCCTCGGCCAGCGCCAGGAACTCCGGGTCCGCGATGAGCCGGCCCAGCTGGGCCAGGAGCAGGTCGGCGAACGACGGGCGGCCGGCGTGCGGCAGCACCGCGCGGACCCGGTCGACCTGGTGGCCCTCCTCGACCAGCACCTGCTCCAGGCGCCCGGCCAGGAAGGCGCCCGCGTCGGCCAGCACCCCCGCCGGGACCTCGACCGGCTGCAGCGCCGCCGCGGCGGCCAGGGACTCGGTGAGGCTGATGCCGGACAGGTCCGGGTGTGCCCGGTGCACGGCGAGCAGGCCGAGCACGGCCCGGCGTACGGCGAAGGGGTCGCTGCTGCCGGTCGGCAGGCCGACCGTCGCGGCCAGGCCGGCCACCAGGTCGAGCCGGTCGGCGAGCGACAGCAGCGCGCCCGGCACCCCCGCGGGCAGGTCGTCGCCGGCGTGGCGGGGCAGCTCGGCCTCGTAGACGGCCCGGGCGACGGCCGGGGTCTCGCCGGCGTTGAGCGCGTAGTCGCGGGCCATCACGCCGGCCAGGCTGGTCATCTCGGTGACCAGCTGGGAGCCGAGGTCGAACTTCACCAGCTCGGCGGCCCGGCGCAGGGTCGGCGACGGCTCGCCGGCCAGGGTGGTGGCGAGCGCGGCGATCCGGTCCGCGCGGTCGGCCATCGAGCCGAGCTTGTCGGTGAAGGTGAGCCGCCGCAGCCGCTCGCGCATCGCCGCCGGCGGTGTCTGCCGGTCGGCGCGGTAGAAGAACGCCGCGTCCTCGTAGCGGGCCCGCAGCACCGCCTCGTTGCCGGCCCGGACCAGCTCGACGTCGACCTGGCCGTTCGCGACCGTGACGAACATCGGCAGCAGCGCGCCGTCCGCGTCGCGAACCGGCAGGTAGCGCTGGTGCTTGCGCATCACCGTGGTCAGCACGGCCGCGGGCAGCTCGAGGTAGCGCTCGTCGAAGGTGCCGAGCAGCGGCGTCGGCTGCTCCACCAGGTAGGTGATCTGGTCGATCAGCGCGCTCTCGCCCGCGACGTCGATCCGGCCGGTGTCCCAGACCAGGTCCTGCGCGCCGGTCACGATCAGCTCGCGCCGGTCTTCCGCGTCGGCGACGACCCCGTTGATCGCCAGCGTCTCCATGAACGTCTCGGCGGACGCCACGCTGACCTGTGGCCGCTCGGCCGGGCGCAGCACCCGGGTCTCCCGGCCGGCGAGCAGCGCCGACACGGCCACCGGCACGATCTCGTCGCCCCAGAGGGCGACGAGCCAGCGGATCGGCCGGGTGAAGGCCAGGCTCGGGTCGTTCCAGCGCATGTTCCGCGCCGAGCGCAGGCCGCCGGCGACCTTCGCGAGCACCTCGCCGAGCACGGCCGGTGCCGCGCGTCCCGCCTCGTGCCGTTCCACCACCAGATGCGGTACGCCGCCCAGGTCGGCGGTCCGCAGCGACTCCACCGCCACGCCCTGCGAGCGCGCGAAGCCCGCGACGGCCTGCTGCGGGGCGGTGGCCTTCGGCCCCTTCACCGTACGGACGTGGTCGTCCTCGCGGGCGGCGACCTCGCCGACGACGGCGATCAGGCGCCGCGGGGTGGCGTGCACCCGGACGTCGCCGTGCGCGAGCCGGGTGCCGGCGAGCCGCTCGGTCAGCTCGCGCAGCACCTGGGCGCGGGCGGCGCGGGCCTCGGCGGGCGGCATCTCCTCGGTGCCGATCTCGAAGACCAGCGTGCGCGGCGCGGCGTCCTGCGGCGCCGCCTCGAACGCGGCGGCCGGGGGTCGCGGGGTGACCACGCCCAGCGGATGGCCCAGCTCCTCGCGCCGGCCCACCCAGAGCCGGGCGACGTCGCCGGCGAGGCGGCGCATCCGGGCGAACTCGGCGGCCCGGTCGGCGGTCGAGACCGCGCCGCGCGAGTCGAGGACGTTGAACGCCT
>NZ_JBEZXZ010000340.1:0-5274 GCF_040638275.1 Actinoplanes sp. NPDC026623
GATCTCGGCCAAGTCCTCGGCCAGATCGGCGAGCCTGGCGTCTGGGTTCAGTCGTTGCACCAGCTCGTCGGTAAGCGAACTGAGCGCGAGGATCTGCCACGGCCTGATCGCACCCATGGCGGTCAACGTACCGGAGGGTGTCAAGGTCAACGCACCCCACCGGCGCGTCGATTGACTTGGCTGCCGCCGCGCTCCTACGCTCACCGCTTCCCAGGTGTCTTTCGGTTACTCCGTAGCAAGCGCCGTCTGTTGCCCAGGTGAACGGGGAGTTCAACACGTGTACGCCGTCCTGGCTTGGTTCTCCGAACGCCGTGATCCGGTCGGGGCCGACGCCGCCCTGCACCGCTGGCGGACCGCGATAGATCCGCTGATCCCCGGCTCCTACGAGCGGCGGCGGCTCGGCGGCGGCGACTGGGGCCTGGAGGTGCTGCACACGCCGAACGCCGGGGCGTACCGCTGGCCGATCTTCGCGAAGGACGGCCCGGTGACCGCCGTGTCGATGGGCCTGCCGGTCGGCATGGACACCACCGGCGGCCCGATCGGCCTGGCCCGCCGCCTGCTCGCGGGCGAGGAGGTGCACGGCACCGTGGTGCCGCCGTTCACCATGCTGGCGGCCGAGGGCGGCGAGCGCTTCGCGATCCAGCAGGACTGGCTCGGCATGGGCCGGGTGTTCACCGGTACCGCCGACGGGATCACCGTGTTCTGCACCCGGCCCAGCCTGGTCGCCGAATTCCTGCACGGCCGCCGGGAGCCCGACGTCGACGGCTGGCTGGCGTACGCGGCCAGCGGCCAGTTCGGCGGGGACATGTCGCCGATCCGCGGGGTCCGGCTGATGTCGCCGGGCGAGCACGTCACCGGGCAGCGGCACCCGGACGGCGGCTGGCGGCTGACCTCACGGATCCGCCGGTCCGCCGACGACATCGTGGCCGAGGGGGTGGCCGCGCAGGAGCACGGCGTCGAGGCCGCCGTCGATCTCGCCGCGCAGAGCATGGTGTCCGTCGCGGACAGCATCTTCGACCTGTACGACGACGAGATCTCGATCGGGCTGTCCGGCGGCAAGGACTCCCGGGTCATCGCGGCGGCGTTCCTGGCCGCGGGCAAGCCGGTCAGCTTCAACACCAACGCGGACTTCGCCGTCGAGGCCGAGACCGCGCAGCGGCTGCTGGAGATCGTGCGGGACAGCCGGGGGTGGAAGCCCGAGCACCGGGTGTTCCTGGCCGGCAAGCCGGACAACGTGCTGGCCGAGGGCCTCTTCGAGCGGACCGCCCGGCTGCAGAGCCTGTACGACTTCCAGTTCCCGTCGAGCTACGTGCAGCGGCCGGCGACGCACCGGCAACTGGCCGCGAACCGGCCCGCCTCGATCAGCGGCGTCGGCGGCGAACTCGTGATCGGGTACTGGTATCCGCCCGACGAGAGCACCGACCTGGACATGGCCCTCGGCCGGCAGACCGCGATCGACCACCTGACGCGCAGCACCCCGCCGCACGCGATGGTCCCGGAGGCGCTCGCCCGGGAGCAGGAGCGGGTCGGCGCGATCGTCGATCACGGCGCGAGCCTGGGCCTGCGCGGCCAGGCGCTGGGCGACTACATCTATCTGGTCGAGCGCGACCGCCGCTGGTTCTCGCCCGCCTACCTGTACGGCGTCGTCTCGCCCTTCCTCGCCCCGGGGGTGGTGGCCGCGTCGTTCGCGCTGACCGGGGCCGAGAAGCGCCGCTGGGCGCTCCACCATGGACTGTTCGACCGGCTGGTGCCGGAGTGGTCCGGCGTCCCGTTCGTCCAGGGTTACGCTCCCGGCCCGAGCACCGCCGCCGCCGTGTGGGACGGCGACGGTGTCAAGACGATGAGCGACCTGCTCGACACCGCCGGCGGCCCGCTCACCGGCGTGATCCGCCCGGAGGCGGTCCGCAAGGCCCTCAAGCACTGCGTCGACGGTTCCAGCCCGGGCAAGCGGCACCCGCCGATGCTGCGCCAGTTCACCTACCTGGCGGTGGCCACCCACGCCCTGCTGCCGGGCGAGGTGCGCAGCACGCCACCCACCACGTACGCCCGGCTGACCGCGGCGCCGAAGAAGAAGGCGCCGCCGTCGCTGGTGCACCGGGTCGGCCGGCGGCTGGGCTTCTTCCACCGCACCGCGCTCGGCCGCCGGGTCTGGTCGGCGGTGCGCGCCCGCCTCCGCTGATCCCGGCCCGGGTTGTCGTCCGGCGGCGTCCACCGGGCGCCGCCGGTGCTACTGAGCCGGCGCCCGCCACCTGCCCCGATGCACCACGTCGTCCTTGGGACGCCGGCGGCCGCTCAGATCGCGGGGCGGCTCGTCGCTGTATCCGATGGAGACGGCGCCGATCGGGTTGAACTGCGGCGGCACCCCGAACTCCGCGCGGAACGTGTCGATCCGTTCGGCGGGGATGCCGAAGAAGCAGGCGCCCAGGCCGGCGTCGACCGCGGTCAGCAGCATCAGCAGCGCGGCGAAGCCCGTGTCGATGTCCCAGTACGGCGCCGGCCACCACGCGTCGGAGCGATCGGTGTGGCCCTTGTCCGCCTCGGCGTACCGGGAGAGGTAGGCGTCCTTGTTGGCGAGCGGAACGATCAGCAGCGGCGCCCGCACGTTCGCGGCGAACCAGCGCTCGGGCTCCTCGGCGGGCCGGGCCGCGGCCCGGAACAACTCGATGTCCGCGGGATCGTCCAGGACCAGGAAGCCCCAGCCCTGCGAGAAGCCGGCCGACGGCGCCCGCAGTCCGTTGTCGATGATGCGGTCGACGATCTCCGGCGGCACGGGCCGGTCGGGAT
The DNA here is from genome assembly GCF_040638275.1 of Actinoplanes sp. NPDC026623. Taxonomy (NCBI): domain Bacteria; kingdom Bacillati; phylum Actinomycetota; class Actinomycetes; order Micromonosporales; family Micromonosporaceae; genus Actinoplanes; species Actinoplanes sp. NPDC026623. The sequence continues at coordinate 2,785 of NZ_JBEZXZ010000340.1, forward strand.
CGTAGTTGCGGACCATGCGGCGTCGGCGCACGGCGTCCTGGAACTCCATTGCCGCAACGTACCCGATCTTCCGCCGGCAGGCAGCCGCTCAGCCGGCCGATGTCATTCGGGATAAGCCGGGGGAAATAGAGGATGAACAAATAAAATTGCTCGACAATTGCGGCGATGAATTACCTTGACCTCGTGTCAGTGGTATCAAAAGAAACACCCGCCCGCCTGCGATTGTGGTCCTTTGTGGTGATCGTCGCCGGCGTGGCACTGCTCGCCGCGACCAGCGTGATGATGTCCCGGGTCCAGGCGCAGGTGCGGACCATCGGCGGCGACGCGGCACCGCAGGCGGCGACCGCCGCGGACCTGTACTTCGCGCTCAGCGACATGGACGCCCAGGTCGCCCGCATGGTCCTGGTCGGCGACGCCGCCGAGTTGTCCGGCAGCCAGATCGACGCGCTCGGCACGTACCGTGGGCGCAGCCTTCAGGTGGACGCCGACCTGCAGCGTTCGCTGACCACCGCGACCGGCGCCGCCGAACGCGCCGTGGTGCTGGAGTTGCTCCACCACCTCGCCGTGTACCGCCAGTGGGTGTGGCAGACCCTCACCGCGCAGTCGCAGGCGCCGCCCGGACCGCCGGGCCGGCTGCCGCCCGATGCGCTCGGCTACTACACGCAGGCGACAAACGTGCTGCATCTCGACCTGCTTCCCGCCGCGCAGCGGCTCCGCGACGCCGGCGAGGCCCGCCTCGACCGGGCGTACGCGGACAAGCGCACCACCGAGATCATCGGCCTCGCCCTGGCCTCCGTCCTGGGCACCGGCCTGGTCGTGCTGCTCCTGGTCCTGCAGGTGTGGCTGGCCCGCCGCTTCCGCCGGGTGTTCAACCCGGCGCTGGCCGCGGCCACCGTGCTCACCCTGATCCTGATCGCCGCGGCCGGGTTCGTGTTCGTGACGCAGGAGCGGACGCTCGGCGCGGCCCGGGACGACAGCCTGCGGCCGTACCTCGCGCTGTCGCAGGCCCGGGCGCTCAGCTATGACGCCGCCGCGGACACCAGCCGCTACCTGGTCAGCGCCAACCTCGCCTACTACCGCGAGGATTTCACCCGCAAGTCGCAGTGCCTGGTCAGGGGCGGCGGGTGCGGCATCGCCGACGGCGGGCTCGCGAGGGTCGCGGCGGGGCGGGACGTCAGCCCGTACCGGTCGCGGCAGGTGGTCGACCGGTGGCAGGCGTACCGGCGCGGCCACGAGCGGATCGTCGCCCTGGCCGGCGCCGGGCGGACCGCGGCGGCGATCGACACCCTCACCGGCATCCGGCGCGGCGACGCGGCCTTCGACTTCTCCTACTTCGACGCCGCGGTCGACGAGATCGCCACCGCCCGCAGGCGGGACTTCGACGCGGCCGTGCGCGACTGCGAGCGGCTGCTGGCCGGGTGGACGGTCATCCCGATCCTGCTCGCCGGGCTGGTCATCCTGCTGGTGCCGCTCGGGGTGCGCAAGCGCCTGGCCGAGTACCGCTGAGAGGAACATCGTGAAGCTTCGACTGACCCTCGCGCTCGCGCTGACGCTCGGGCCGCTGACCGCCTGCGACGCGGCGGCCGGCGGCGGCGGCGAGGCCGTCTCGTGCGCGGCGGGCTCGATCCGGGCGCAGGGTTCGTCCGCGCAGGCGAACGCGGTCAGCTCCTGGATCAAGGACTACCAGGTCAACTGCCCCGAGGCGACCATCGCGTACGGGAGCAGCGGCTCCGGCGCCGGCGTGCGCGCCTTCATCGCCGGCGACGCCGCCTTCGCCGGTACCGACTCGTCGCTGAGCGCCGCCGAGCAGGCCGCCGCCGACGCCCGCTGCGGGTCCGGCCCGGCCGTGCACCTGCCGGCGGTGATCGGCCCGATCGCGCTGGTCTACAACGTCGCCGGCGCGGGCGACCTGCGGCTCGCCCCGGCCACCGTCGCCAAGGTGTTTGCCGGGGCGGTGACCACCTGGGACGATCCCGCGATCGCCGCGGACAACCCCGGCGCGGCGCTGCCCTCGACCACGATCCGCACGGTGCACCGCGGGGACGGCTCCGGCACCACGGACAACTTCACCGCCTTCCTAACCGCGGCAGCGGGCGCCGACTGGACCTTCGGCTCCAGCAGCGCCTGGCGGGCGCCGGGCGGCAGCGCGCAACGGGGCAGCAACGGCATCGCCACCGCCGTCGCCCGTACCGACGGGGCGATCGGCTACGTCGAGGCGTCCTACGCGCGGTTCCACAACCTGGCCACCGCCCGGATCGGCAACGGCGCGGGGGAGTTCGTCGCGCTGACCGACGACGCCGCGGCGCGTACGGTCGCCGACGCCGCGATCACGGGCCGCGGCGGCGACCTGCGGCTCACCGTCGACTACCGCAGCGCCGCCGCCGGGGCGTACCCGATCGTCCTGGTGACCTACGAGGTGGTCTGCGGCTCGGGCGCCGCGGAGCTGACCCGGAGCTTCCTCGCCTACGCCGTGAGCCCGGCGGGCCAGGC
>NZ_JBEZXZ010000341.1:0-5263 GCF_040638275.1 Actinoplanes sp. NPDC026623
ACGGTGGCGGTCTGGATGAGGTCGTCGGTGGGTTCGCCGCGGCCGGAGTAGCGGTGGGCGAGGTGGCGGGCGAGCGGCAGCCAGGCCTCGATCGCGCGATCACGCAGCGACGCGCGGGAGGGGTGGCCGACCGGCATCGCGGCCATCGCGTTGAGCAGATCGGCGGCGCTGTTCTGCGGCGCCGCGCTGATCGTCGACTTCGTCCTCGTCTCGGCGGACTGAATGACAGTCATCTCGTCGTCCTCCCTGGCACCTGTCCGGAGAGCCGGCCCGGCGTTTCGCCGGGCCCGGGGCGGGCAAGGTATCGCTATCGGTCCCTGGCCGACGGCGATCGATGCGATCCCCGTCGTCCCAGCGCGTCTGGCCGTTCGGTTATGCAGACACTAGCCGAGCGGGCCATCGATGACTAGCCGAAAGTATGAGTCACTTTAAGTAGTCATCTGATCACAGTGGACCGGAATCGCGCACCATGGCCCCCGGGCGGGGCGGCGACCTCGGAAATCGACCGCCCTGCCGGCAGGCGCTGCCGATCCGGTCGCACCCGGACACAGCCGTGGCGCCGGCCTCGGGTGGGGCCGGCGCCACGGGCGGGGGAACGTGCGTTGGGGACGGTTCAGTCAGTTTCATCGATGCATTAGTTAACAAGCAAGCAATCTGGGTTCCGGAACTCGATGCGGGGAACAGCGGCTCGGGCATCCCACCGACGTGACGTGGCTCTCGCGGTGCGGGGGCTCCGGGGCCTATCGGGCATGCTGGACCGCGGGGGTTCCCGGCGGATCGAGTTGCGTCGCGCCACAGAGGAACAGAGATCGTGCCCAAATGGTGATTTGACAGTCTTTGGGGCGGACGCGAAGGCTGTCAGGGCATTCTGTCCTGCTGGGGAGGTTCCTTGCTCGCACTGTCCCGCCGCCAGCTCCTGGCGCTGGCGGGCGTCGGCGGTATCAATGGCGCCCTCACCCTGCCCGGGCGCGCCTCGGCGGCGCCGCCGGATCCGGTCGCCGACCGCTACCGTGAGCTGCTCCACCTGCACACCCGGTGGGTGGAGGAGCAGTGGGACACCCGGATCGGCGCCTACCGCGCCGCCGACTTCTGCTTCGTCGCCGTCCTGGGCAACGCGGTCCTGCTCCGCATGGACGACTACGACGCCCGGCTCGCCGACGTCGACGCGCCAACCCTCAAGGCGAAGACGGTCGCGACGATCCAGCGTTACGCCGCAAGCAACCGGCTGGCCGGCGGCACCGAGTGGGGCCGGCGGCTCTTCTGGGACTCCACCTTCGAGCTCTACTTCGTTCTCGCCGCCCGGCTGCTCTGGGACGACCTGGACGAGCAGGCCCGCCTCAACGTCGAGAAGATCGCCGCGGGCCAGGCCTCCTACGCGTACGGCCTGGGCTCCGACGACGACCCGCTCAGCGGCGGCTGGTCACCGCAGGGCACGACCGGCGGCTGGATCGGCGACACCCGGCTGGAGGAGATGGGCGTCTACGCCCAGGCGCTCGCGCCCGGCATCGCCTGGGCCACGGACGACGACGAGGCGGCCGACGGGTGGCGGGAGCGCTTCCTGCTCTGGGCGTCCAACGCGAGCGGGCTGCCGGTCGCCGACCGCGCCAACCCGGCCGTGGTCGACGGCGAGCGGATCGACCAGCTGACGACCGCGCACAACCTGCACGACACCTTCATCGTGGAGAACCACGGGTCGGTCAACCCGCACTACCAGGCGGAACTCTGGCGTACGGCGGGCCGCGCGGCGATCCACTTCCTGCTCGCCGGCAAGCCGTTGCCGCCGGTGCTCACCCGCCAGCCGAACGGCGAGCAGCTGTGGGCGACGCTGCGGCTGCTGGCCAGCGACGCCGGCGAGCCGGTGATGCCGATGGTCGCGGACCGCTATCACCTGTACGGCCGCGACATCCTCCCGCTCGCCTTCCTCGCCCAGGTGCAGGGCGACCGCGATGCCGCCCGCGCCGAGACCGACCTGTCCGAGCGCCTGCTGCCCTACCTGCGGTACGAGCCGGAGAACCGCCTGACGAAGTTCAGCGGCGAGGAGAAGTACGAGCCCGAGGCCCGCGCCGAGCTGGCGATCGCCTACCTGTTCCACCGCCTGCGCAAGAGCCCGGTGCGGCCGGTCGGCCGGGCCGAGTTCTTCCGCCGCGCGAGCGGCACCCGGGACTTCGGCAGGGACGTCGGGCTGATCGCGCACCAGTCCGAGCACGCGTTCGCGGGGGCGGTCACCAAGGCCGGCTTCGTGAACTTCCTGTGGCAGCCCAAGCACGACAACTGGCTGATCGACACCCGGGCCCCGGCCTTCCTGCCGGCCGGCAGCAGGCCGATCGGCACCTGGACCAGGGCGTACCAGCGCAACCGCGACGGCCTCGACGCGACCGCCACCGTGCTCACCTTCGAGGGCGACCACGCCGCGGCCTTCGCCACCCTGCCGACCGGCACGGTCGTCTACGCGAGCACCGGCCTGCCCGGCGAGGGCCGCCTCACCCTCTTCGACCTCGACATGCCCGGCGTGCCCGGCCTCACCGGCCGGCGCACCTTCACCACGCCGGCCGGGACCGCGGTGCTCGGCGAGCAGGGCCAGTCGGGGGTCACCTTCAGCCCGCGCGATGCCCGCTGGGTGCGGATGCTCGGCCGCGAGCCCGGCACCGAGTTCGGCTACTCGATCTTCACCTTCGCGGTGCTGGACACCAGCGGCGCCGACCTGGCGCAGGGCGCGATGCCGACGGCCTCCTCCGAGGACATCTGGAATCCGGCGCGCAACGCCACCGACGGCAATCCGGAGACCCGCTGGGCGGTCGCCCGCGAGGAGCGCGGCCGGGCCGACAGCTGGCTCGCCGTCGACCTCAGCTCCGTCGTGAAGGTGGCCGGGGTGCGGATCGACTGGGAGGCCGCGTACGGCAAGGGGTTCGTGATCCAGACCTCGACCGACGGTCTGACCTGGACCGACGCGGCCGCCGTCCCGGAGACCCGGTCCGCGCAGGGCTGGGCCGGCATCGACGGCCGGGCCGGCATCGTCACGCACGGCACGTCCCGCAAGATCGTGGTGAGCGTGGCCGGCGTGTCCGCGCCGGCACCCATCATCGAGGGATACCCGGGCGCCACGACCAACCTGGCCGCGGCCGCGGCCCGCACCCTGCCCACCGCCGAGGGCCTGCTGATCAGCGACGCCGACGGCTACCTCAGCGTCTTCAACCTCACCTCCGGCCGGGTGAACGCCACCGTGCGCCTCCCCTCCGGCCGCCGCCTCTACCGTGGCACCCAGGTCGCCCGCGGCAAGGGGCTGGATTGGAAGACCAGCCTGGTGGGCGGCACCGCCATCGTCGAGCCGCCGCGCTTCGACCTCGACGAACCGGCACCGGACGGCACCCGGTTCGACGTCGTGGACTCGCACCACCTCAGGATCACCGCGCCGGACGGGCGCCGGGTCGTGCTCACGGTCCGCGCCGGCTCCTGGTCGACCCGGGTGACCGTGCGGGCCGGCCGGACCCGCGGTCTCGTCGTCCCGGGGGCCCCGGTGACGCCGACCGGCGACCTGGCCCGCGGCCGCATCACCTTCCCGACCTCGCCGCTGCCCGCCGGGATGACCTCGCCCGCGCGCGCGGTCGACGGCGACCCGCGCACGGCCTGGCGGCCGGGCGAGTCCGGCCGGATGGTGGTGGACCTGGGCGCGGTCGTCGCGGTCGGTGACGTCCGGCTGACCTGGTCGAAGGGGCACCGCAGGCCGTGGCGCGTCGAGGCCTCCGCGGACGGGCTGTCCTACTCCGCGCTCGGTAAGCGGGCCCGCTACGTGGCGGTGGCGGTCGAGGGCTGGCGGGCCGGCGACGCGGAACTGGTCGAACTCTCGGTCGTCTGAAGCATTTGCCCCTGTTTCTTGCCTTCCGTCCGCGATGATTCATCGTGGACGGAAGGGTGACCCGCGATGCCGAGGGCAAGGAAAAAGGACGCCGTGCAGGTCACGGTGGGGCGCAACCCGATCACGGCCCTGCTGGCCGACCGCAGCCTGGCGACAAAGAACCTGATCGGCGTGGTCGCGATGGCGCTCGTCGCGGTGGGCCTGGGCCTGCTCGGCCTGTACCGGCTGTCCGAGATGAGCGACGAGCTGGCGAAGATGAAGGCCGCGCACGTCGACAGCCTCCAGCAGGCCGTCGAGCTGCGCGGCGGCGTCGCCGACATGTTCCGCGGGATGCTCGTCGTGAGCCTCGGCGGCACCGACCCCGCCAAGCGCAAGCAGGGCCGCGAGGACGTCGCCGCGGCGGACCAGCGGATCGACGCGGCGCTGGCCGCCTATGCCGGGATCGCCGCCGACTCGCCGGCCCGGCTGCGGAGCCTCGCCGCCTTCACCGAGGCGATGAAGAACTACCGGGCGCTGCGGGACACCGCGCTGTCGCCGCGGGCCCCGGCGCCCGGCGGCGCCCAGCCCGCGCCGGTCGGGGACCGGCTGGACGCGATCGAGGACGAGATGAACGCCGCGGTCGCCGAACTGCAGGCGATCGAGGACACCGAGTCGGACGCGCTGGCCGCCACCGCGAAGGAGACCTTCGAGAACGCGCGGACCCGCATGATCGCCACGCTGGTCATCGGCGTGCTGCTGGCCGGCGGCCTGGCCCTGTTCCTGATCCGGCTGACCAGGCAGCAGCTGACCACGGTGCAGGCGGCGCTGGGCGCGGTCGCCGACAACGACCTGACCGTGCCCGCCGACGTGCGCGCCCGCGACGAACTCGGCCGGATGGCCGTCGCCGTCAACCGGGCCCGCGAGGGCCTGCGCACCACGATCGCCGCGCTGGCCCGCGGCACCGAGGATCTCGGCGCCAACACCCAGCAGCTCGGCGGGGTCACCGCCCGGATCGGCGAGAGCGCCCGCGAGGCGGCCGCACAGGCGGGCCTGGTCGCGGCCGCCGCCGGCGACGTCTCCGCCTCGGTGCAGTCGGTCGCGGCCGGCAGCGACGAGATGGGCGCCTCGATCCGCGAGATCGCCCAGAACGCCAACCACGCCGTGCAGGTCGCCTCCAGCGCGGTCGACGTCGCGCAGATCACCAACGAGACGATCGCCAAGCTCGGCACCTCGTCCGCGGAGATCGGCGACGTGGTGAAGGCGATCACCGGAATCGCCGGGCAGACCAACCTGCTCGCCCTCAACGCCACCATCGAGGCCGCCCGGGCGGGCGAGGCGGGCAAGGGCTTCGCGGTCGTCGCCGGCGAGGTCAAGGACCTCGCGCAGGAGACGGCGAGGGCGACCGAGGACATCTCCCGCCGGGTCGAGACG
>NZ_JBEZXZ010000342.1:0-5260 GCF_040638275.1 Actinoplanes sp. NPDC026623
CCGGCGGGTCGCCGGGTGGGCCGGGCCGGCCCGCCCCGGCGGGGCCCGGCCATCGTGGAGCGGAACATCCGGTGAACTCATGAACCGATTGTTCATTTGTGCGCGCCGTCACCTTTTCTGCTGGCGGCGCGACGTTGTTGTATTTTCAGTGGAAAATACTCCCGCATCATGGATTTCTTTTGACCGGAGCCACGCCGCTGTGAAGAATGGGCGCATGCAGTTGCGCGACGTACGACTCACGTCCCGCCTCGCCATCGATCTCCTCCGATGCGCGAGCGCCCGGTGTTGTGCCTGCTGATCGCTCGGTGACCCGCGTGCGCTGACCGCACGCCCCAGAATTCACGGTCCTGCGGCGCTGGAATGCGTCTATAAACCTATCCCATACATGGGAAAAGTATTGTTCAGGCGCCAGCCGAGACCCGGTTGGCGGCCACACCCTCCGGAGGGGAAACCATGTCCGTTCTCGCCGTTATCGATTCCACCGCCACCCGCCTCGCGCCCACCCGCCGCGGTGCGGGCCGGTCCCGCACCCGGTTGCGCAGCATCGCGCCCCCCGAATCGTCGGTGACCGTCACGATCACGCTCGGCGCGCCCGGTTCGGAGGAGAGTGAACGGGTCCTGGCGGCGCTGCGCGATCTCGTCGTGGCGGCCGGCCCGGAGGCGAACGTCGATCTCGCGCCGATCGCCGCCGCCCCTCGCGGTCCGGGCAGCACCGAGGGCGTCCATCTGGACCCGCGGGCGCGCGCGGTGACCCAGGACGGCCGCCCGCTGGACCTCAGCCGCCTCGAGTACGAACTGTTGTTCTTCCTCGCGACGCACCCGCGTCAGGTGTTCGGCCGCAGCCAGTTGCTCGGCCACGTCTGGGGTCACCTGCACACGACGGTCCGCACGGTCGACGTGCACGTGAGCCGGTTGCGCACCAAGCTCGGCTCGGACATCGTGACCACCGTCTACGGGGTGGGCTACCGGCTCGCCGACGACGCCGGCATCACCATCGCCGACGCCTGAACGGACGACCCCTCCAACGCGGCGCGCCCCGGGGTGCGCCGCGTTCGGCGTCCGGGAAACCGGGCGGCGATGAGCTCTGGACCGCACTGACCCCGGCCCGGCAGGATGCGTTCCTGCGGCACCTGGCCCGCGCTGGGCGTGTCACCGGCGTCGGATGGCCCCGGCGATCGCGGCCGCTGTGCGGTTCCTGCTTGTCGGGACCCCGGATGCTGTCGTCCCTGCGGTGGTTTCCCTGGACATCCGCAAATTCTGCGGCGCGCCACTGGCGCCGAAACCCTCGTATGCCTATCGTACCGATAGGAGATGGGGGAAGTCGTGACGCGTACGGTGGTGGTGGTCGGGGGAGGGTGCTCCGGGGTCCTGGTGGCCCGGGAGTTGCTGCGATGCGGCGGTGACGACGTCGTGCTCGTCGACCCGGGCGAGCCCGGCGGCGGAATCGCCTACGGCTCCGCGCAGCCATGGCACCTGCTCAACTCGCGGGCGGGTGCGATGAGCGCCGACCCCGACGACCCGGGTCACTTCGCCCGCTGGGCGGGCACCACCCCGGCGGCCTTCCGCCCCCGCGCCGAGTACGGCCGCTACCTGCGTTCCGTCCTCGACGAGGCGGCCGCCGCGCACCCCGGCCGCCTGCGCCTGCACCGGGCGAGGGCGGCCGCGATCACCCCGGACGCCGCCGTCGCGCTGGACGACGGCTCGATCATCGCGGCCGACCACGTCGTGCTCGCCACCGGTGGCCCGGCCGCCGCGCGCCAGGCCGTCGTCCACCCGCGCTACATCGGCGATCCGTGGCGGCCCGGGGTGCTCGAGGCGCTGCCGGCCGACCGCCCGGTGCTGCTGATCGGCACCGGGCTGACCGCCGTCGACGTCGCGCTGACCCTGACCGCAGACGGGCGCCGGACCGCGCCCGTCGTGGCCGTGAGCCGGCGTGGCCTGCTGCCGCTGACACACACCGCGGACGCCGCGCCGCCGGCCGTGCCGTCGCTCGACGACTGCGGCACGCTGCGGGACGTGGTCCGTGCCGTGCGCGCCGCCGCCGGTGGGGCGGGGGACTGGCGGGCCATCGTCGACGGGCTCCGGCCGTACCTGGATGAGCTCTGGACCGCACTGACCCCGGCCGAGCAGGAAGCGTTCCTGCGGCACCTGGCCCGGCCCTGGGAGTGCCACCGGCATCGGATGGCCCCGGAGATCGGGGCTCGCGTCGCGCAGTTGCGCTCGGCCGGGCTGCTGGAGATCCGCGCGGGCGGGGTGGCCGCGTGGCCGGGCCTCGCGGACTACGCGGCCGTGATCAACTGCGCCGGGCCCGGGCGGCTGCCGGCGGCGGCCGGACCGCTGGTCGGCGGGCTGCTCGCCGCCGGTCTGGCCCGGGTCGGCCCGCACGGCCTCGGCCTCGACATCGACATCGACGGTCGTCTGATCGGCGCCGGCGGGCGGGCGCACGACCGGCTCTGGGTCATCGGCCCGCTGCGCCGCGGCGCCCGGTGGGAGACCACCGCCGTGCCCGAGATCCGCGCCCAGGCGCGACGCCTCGTCGGCGATCTGCACTCCGCCACGCGGGTCGCGGCCGCGGCATAGGGCAATCCCCGCACCTTCCGGCGCCCGGTGTGCGGCGTGCCGTCGATGCCCCTCGCATCCGTCTTCCGGCCGGCCGTGACCGCGGCGCCGATCGTCCAATGTGTCGATCCAGTTAACCGGCGGCATCCCGAACTGGTGATAGCCCGATGATATGACGAGGACATTTCCGCAGCTCAGGGGCTATTTGACGGGCATGCAGGCGGCCCTGTGCCGATCTTGGCGAGTATTGAGTCCGGATCGATTGTTCTCGATACTACCGGTGGCACCGGTACTCCGGACACCCGGCGTACACCTCATCCCCCCTGGGAGGAACCTGTGCGTAACCCCGGCTCGAAGCTCGGCCGACCGATCGTCGGTCTGGCCGCCGTCTTGCTTGTTGGCAGTGCGTTCGCGTCACCCGCATCCGCCGCCCCGAGCGTCGCATCCGACCCCTCGTTCGCCCCCTCGTCCCTCGCCAGCAAGCTGGACTCACAGTTCGGCGCCGCCGTCGCGGGCTCCTATGTCGACTCGGCCGGCAAGGTCGTGGTCAACGTGACCGACGCCGCAACCGCCAAGTCGGTGAGCGAGTCCGGCGCCACCCCCCGTTACGTCGCCAACAGCGGCGCCGTCCTCGCCGCCGCGGACGCCACCCTGAAGAACGAGCTGAAGACCCCCGGCACGTCCTTCGGCCTGGACCCGGTCAGCAACAAGATCGTGGTCACGGCGGACAGCACGGTCACCGGTGCGAAGCTCGCCGCGGTCAAGGCGATCGTCGCCAAGCTCGGCGCCAAGGCCAGCTTCGAGTCGGTCGCCGGCACGCTGCGCACCACCATCTCCGGCGGCGACGCGATCTACGCCGGCGGCGGCCGCTGCTCGCTGGGCTTCAACGTCCGTAGCGGCAGCACCAACTACTTCCTGACCGCGGGCCACTGCACCAACATCGGTGCGACCTGGACGAACGGCTCCGTGACGCTCGGCACCCGGGCCGGCAGCAGCTTCCCGGGCAACGACTACGGCATCGTGCGCTATACCAACACGACCATCACCAAGACCGGTGGCGTGGGCTCGCAGGACATCACCTCGGCCGGCACCCCGGCCGTCGGCGCGACGGTCTACCGCCGCGGCAGCACGACCGGCATCCACTCCGGCCGGGTCACCGCGCTGAACAGCACCGTCAACTACGCCGAGGGCTCGGTCTCCGGCCTGATCCGCACCACCGTCTGCGCCGAGCCGGGCGACAGCGGCGGCTCGCTCTACTCCGGCACCACCGCGCTGGGCATGACCTCCGGCGGCAGCGGCAACTGCAGCTCCGGCGGCACCACGTACTTCCAGCCGGTCGTCGAGGCGCTGAACGTGTACGGCGTCTCGGTGTTCTGATCCACCTTCCACCACGAGAAGGCCCCACCCGTCGGTGGGGCCTTTTCGCTGGCCACGACGCGAGTGGACAGGGTGGCTTTCACCGACAACAATCGATAGATGTCAGCAGAAACCCCGCTCGAGTCGAAACGCAAGATCGGACGAGGCGGGCAGGCACCCGGTTGCCCTGTCCATGCCGACACCGACGACGTCTGGCACATCCAGGACTTCGCCACGGCGCGCTCGATGCTGCGGAGCACCGAGACCCGCCAGGCGGGCTTCGGCGCCGAGAACGCCCGGCGGCACGAGGGCCGGATGCGCATGCCGGTGCTCTTCCGCGACGGACCCGAGCACCGCGAGCACCGCCGCCAGACCGCCAAGTACTTCACCCCGAAGCGGGTCGACACGGCATACCGGTCCCTGATGGACAGGCTCGCCGACGAGCAGTGCGCGACCCTGCGGAGCCGGGGCGGCGCGGACCTGTCGCAGCTGTCCTTCCGGCTGGCGGTGGCGGTGGCGGCCGAGGTCATCGGCCTGACCGAGAGCGGCCGCACCGGGATGGCGCGGCGCCTGGACGCCTTCTTCGAGGAGAAGAACAGCGGCAGCCGCCTGACCCGGGCGTGGAAGGAGTTCCACTCCAACATCAACATGGGCCTGTTCTACTGGCGGGACGTCCGCCCGGCGATCAACGCGCGCCGGCGCGAGCCGAAGGACGACCTGATCAGCCACCTCCTCAGCGAGGGCTGCACCAACCCGGAGATCCTCGGCGAGTGCGTGACGTTCGCGGCGGCGGGAATGGTGACCACCCGCGAGTTCATCACGCTGTCGGCCTGGCACCTCTTCACGGACCCCGCGCTGCGAGCCGCGTACACGCGGGGTGAGGAGAAGGAGCGGGTGGCCGTCCTGCACGAGATCCTGCGCCTCGAGCCCGTGGTGGCGAACCTCTTCCGCTGGACGACCGAGGAGATCCAGGCGGGCGACGCGACGATCCCGGCCGGTGTCCGGGTCGACATCGGGGTCGCGGCGGCGAACCTGGACCCGGCGGTGGCCGGCGCCGACCCGGGTGAGGTCTGCCCGGGGCGGGCGATGGCGGACGGGGCCGGCGACGCGGGGCTGTCCTTCGGCGACGGTCCGCACCGGTGCCCGGGCGCATACATCGCGATTCAGGAGACGGACATCTTCCTGACCAAGCTCTTCGCCATGCCGGGCCTGCGGATGGTGACGCCGCCGAAGGCCCGCATCCGTCCGGAGATCGCGTCCTACGAGCTCACCGGCCTGCGCATAGCGGTGGACGGGGACGCCTGACGCCGCGACCCGCCCTGCCGCCGGCCGACGCGGCGGCAGG
>NZ_JBEZXZ010000343.1:0-5182 GCF_040638275.1 Actinoplanes sp. NPDC026623
GCGCCGTCGTTGCGCCGCGCGGCGATCATCGCGGCCGCGGCGGCGGCCCCGACGGCGATGCCACCGCGCTTGGACCGCCCGTCGCCGATCGTGGCGAGGGAGCGGTCGTACTCGGCGGCCAGCCACTCCGCCTGCCCCGGGAAGAGCGAGAGCAGCACGCGATAGGCGGCGGTGGCGACGGCCGCGTCGAGCGAGTCGCCGCGGCGGGCGCGCGGCGAGATCAGGTACGGCTGGTACGGGGTGCCGGAGACGGCGTTGGCCGCGTCGTAGACGGCGCCGTGCACCATCGCGAAGGTGCGCCCGGTGACGTACGGAGGCTGGCGCGCCACCTCGTAGGCCGCGGTCTCCGAGTGGACGGCCCAGGTGATGACCATGTTGGTGGCGGCCTGTGCCCGGGCGGCGGCCGGCGTGAACAGCATCTGCGCGGTCAGGGCCAGCGCGGCCACGACGGCGAGGCGACGCCGGGCACGGATCCTGTCAAGCATGTCGGAGCACCCCCGGTGTGCGGACTTCCGGCCGGAATCCAGCCTGGCGCCGGGCGTCGGGGAGGGCAAGGCATCGACATGTGGCTATGTCAGTAGTATCGGTTTCTACCCGCTTTTGACACTTTGCCTACCTGATGAGCCTCAGCCCCGGGTGGGCGTCGGCTCGGAACAGTCGGCGAAGCTCAGCTGACCCGCGTCAACGGAAAGCCCGGTGCACGTCTGGCTCGTGACGTTCCGCTCGCCGAACGCGTCCTGCCTCGAATCGGTGACGACCTCCACCCGCCCGCCGGCGCCGGCGGTGTAGGTGACGGGCACCGGGTCGCCCTCGTCGGTGTAACGGGTCTCCCTCAGCCGGGCGGAACGCTCGGCCCGCACGGCCTCGACCAGGCACCGGGTCGCGGATTCGGGCAGCGTCTGGCCCAGTGGCACGTCGAATGTCCCGCAATCCGTGTCCACGGCGGGTTCCGGGACGGGAGCCGATCCGGTGCAGGCCGCAAGCGCCAGCGACGCCGCCAGCAACACCAGGATCCGCCCCATCACGACGCCGCGGCGAGGTGCGCCAGCAGCAGCGGGTGCAACTGCTCGGGTACCCGCAGCGGAAGCAGGTGGTCGGCGGGCGCCAGGGTGACCAGGCGGGCGCCGCGGATGCCCTCGGCGTACCGGCGGCCGATGTCGGCGATCGACTCGACGTCGCGGTCGCCGAGCACGACCAGCGCCGGCACGGCGATCTCGCCCAGCCGGGGCTCGGCCGCGGGCTCCTCGATCTCCTCCTCGTCCTGCAGGAACCAGTCCGCCTGGTCGAGTACCACCGCGGCGGCCGGATCGTCCGCGCGCGGCTGCCCGGCCTCGTCGAACGACATCGGTCCCCACAACCGCAGGTACTCCAGCGCCAGGCCGTGGCCGTCGCGGCGCTCCCAGGCGGCGATCCGGTCGTCCAGGCCGGGCAGGCGGGGCGAGTCGTAGCCGGACATTCCCGGGGCGATCAGTGCCAGCGACCGGATCCGCTCGGGGTGAGCCAGCGCGACGTCGACGCCGGTCGCGCCGCCCTGGGACAATCCGATCCAGTGCGCCGATTCCACCCCGGTCGCGGCGAGCACGCCCAGCGCGTCCGCGACGAGCGAGTGTGGACCGGTGGGACGCGGGGACAGGCCCAGACCCGGCAGGTCGTAGCGGATCACCCGGTAGCCCGCCGCGAGCAGCACGGGAACCGCGGCGTCCCAGACCCGTCGGTCGGTCACCCCGGCGTGGGCCAGCACGACCGGCTCGCCCCGGCCCTCATCCTCGACATGAAGCGTCACCGGTGCACGGTAGCCGACCGCTGGGGATCAGAGAGCGTACGGCTGCCACGGGAAGCGGGTCGCGAGGGTGGGATCGCCCTTCGTGAATCCGACGAATGCGCGGACGACGTCCTCGATGTCGGTCACCTCCGCCCGGAGGTGCCGATCGGGCGCGCCGTCCTGCCGTTCGAGGGCGTACCGGCCGGGCCGGGTGCCGGCCTGCTCGCCGTATCCGGCCTGGACATACCAGCCGTCGGCCCGGGTGAGCAGCGCGTAGTGGTTCCTGCGGGACAGCTTCACCAGGACCCGGCGAATCTGCTCGGCGTCCGGGTCCCAGGCCGGGACTCCCCGCGCGGAGGTCAGCTCGAAGCGCCAGCGCTCGGCAAGCGTGGTGAGCAACCGGTTCGACTGCGGGTCATAGCAGTGCAGCCCGTGTTCCTCCGCCAGCCGGGCGGCCCACTGCGCGACCTCCTCGCCGCGGCTCCACGCGATCGGGAAGTACAGCAGCGGTCCGCGAGCCTCGGCCATCAGCGAGGAGGTGGCCAAGGGACCGTCCTCGCCGTCCGGGAAGCGGGCCAGCAACGCCTCGACGTACGCGGCGATGCGTGCCGTGGGTGCCGCGGTGGAGCCGGAGCTGAGGTACCGGTCGCACACGTACGTGAACTCGCGGTCCGCGGCGGCCTGGCTCGGCGGGCGCAGCGGGCCCTCCCAGACCGCAAGGTCATATGACACGGCACGAGATGTTACCGGCCCCGGGAAGGCGAACTATCATCCGGATTCGATGTGTTTGTCGCGGGTGAACTGTTGTGTTGGTCGCCACGAATCGTTCGCCATTCGGTCATTCTGCGTAGGCGCAACGTAGCGTTGAGCGTTGCCCAGGGCGGGTTCGTATGCCGCACGCCTGGTTGAAGCTGACCCGCGAGGTGAAGATGGTGCACGCCCGGTGACCGTGACGACCGATCTGCGACCCATTGAGTTCCTGCCCATCGTCGCATTGCCACGCCCGGCGGTGTTCCGTTCCCCCTCGATCCCGGTCCGCCGCACGCTCGTCGACATCCTCGGCGAGACCGCGAGCGCGCACCCCGGCGCCGCCGCCCTCGACGACGGCGCGACGGTCCTGACCTATCGCGAGCTGGCCGACGAGGTCGACGCCGTCCGGGCGTCCCTCGCCGGGCTCGGGATCGGCGCCGGCGACCGGGTCGGCGTCCGGGTCTCCTCCGGTACGGCCGAGCTCTACCTCGCGATCCTCGGCGTGCTCGCGGCGGGCGCCGCCTACGTGCCGGTCGACGCGGACGATCCCGAGGAGCGCGCCGAACTCGTCTTCGCCGAGGCGGGCGTCTGCGCGGTGCTCGGCGACGGCCTGGACGTGTCGGTGCGCCGTACCCCCGGGGGCCGGCCCGCCCGGCCCGGCCCGGACGACGACGCCTGGATCATCTTCACCTCCGGCTCGACCGGCACCCCCAAGGGCGTCGCCGTCAGCCACGGCTCGGCGGCGGCGTTCGTCGACGCCGAGGCGCACCTGTTCCTGGCCGGCGGGGACGCCGACCCGATCGGCCCGCAGGACCGGGTCCTGGCTGGGCTGTCGGTGGCGTTCGACGCGTCCTGCGAGGAGATGTGGCTGGCCTGGCGGCACGGCGCCTGCCTGGTGCCCGCCGAGCGGTCGCTGGTGCGCAGCGGCGTCGACCTGGGCCCGTGGCTGTCCGGGCAGCGCATCACCGTGGTGTCCACGGTGCCGACCCTCGCCGCGCTGTGGCCGATCGAGGCGCTCGACGACGTACGGCTGCTGATCTTCGGCGGGGAGGCCTGCCCGCCGGAGCTCGCGGAGCGGCTGGCCGTCGACGGGCGCGAGGTCTGGAACACCTACGGGCCGACCGAGGCGACCGTGGTCGCCTGCGCCGCGCGGATGACCGGCGCCGGCCCGGTGCGCATCGGCCTGCCGCTCGCCGGCTGGCAGCTCGCGGTCGTCGACGCGTCGGGCGAGCCCGTCCTGATGGGCGAGACCGGCGAGCTGGTGATCGGCGGGGTGGGGCTGGCGCGCTACCTCGACGAGGAGAAGGACGCCGAGAAGTTCGCGGCGCTGCCCGCGATGGGCTGGACCCGGGCCTACCGCAGCGGGGACATCGTGCGGGCGGAGCCCGAGGGGCTGCTGTTCGTCGGCCGCGGCGACGAGCAGGTCAAGCTCGGCGGGCGCCGGATCGAGCTGGGCGAGGTCGACGCCGCGCTGCAGGCGCTGCCGGGCGTCGCCGGTGCGGCCGCCGCGGTGCGGCGGACCGCATCCGGCAACCAGCTCCTGGTGGGCTACGTGGTGCCGCGCGACGGCACCGGCTTCGACGCCGAGGCGGCGGCGCTGCGGATCCGCGAGCAACTGCCGGCCGCGCTGGTGCCGCTGCTGGCCGTGGTGGACGCGCTGCCGACCCGTACGTCCGGCAAGGTAGACCGGGCCGCACTGCCCTGGCCGCTGCCGGCCGCGGCCGACGCCGCGGTCGAGCTGACCGAGACCGAGGAGTGGCTCGCCGGCGGCTGGGAGCAGATCCTCGGGGTGCGCCCCACCGAGGCGGACGCCGACTTCTTCAGCAACGGCGGCGGCAGCCTGACCGCGGCGCAGCTGGTGGCGTGGATCCGTGGCCGGTATCCGCGGGTCTCGGTCGCCGACATCTACCTGCACCCGCGGCTGTCGCGGCTCGCGGCCGTGCTGACCGCGCTCGACACCACCGCGGCGGTGCGCCGCGAGGTCCGGCCGACGCCGCGGCGGGCCGGGTTCCTGCAGGGCCTGCTCCTGCTGCCGATGCTCGCGCTGGTCGGGCTGCGCTGGCTGACCGTCGTGGCCGCGCTGGGCAACGTGCTGGCGCTGTTCGTCGCGGTGCCGTGGGCGCCCGCGGTGTCCTGGTGGTGGGTGGCGCTGGGCTGGGCGCTGCTGTTCAGCCCGATCGGGCGGATCGCCCTGTCGGCCGGGGGAGCGCGGCTGCTGCTGCGCGGCGTGCGCCCGGGCAGCTACCCGCGCGGCGGCGGCGTGCACCTGCGGCTCTGGGCCGCGGAGCGGCTCGCCGAGCTGACCGGCGCGACCGGCGTCGCCGGGGCGTCGTGGACGACCACCTACGCGCGGGCGCTCGGCGCCAAGATCGGCCGGGACGTCGACCTGCACTCCGCACCGCCGGTCACGGGCCTGCTGAAGCTCGGCCGCGGCGCGGCGATCGAGCCGGAGGTCGACCTCTGCGGCCACTGGGTCGACGGCGACGTCGTGCACATCGGCCGGGTCCGGGTCGGCGCGGGTGCCCGGGTCGGATCCCGCAGCACGCTGCTGCCCGGCGTCCGGGTCGGCAAGGGCCCATGTAGTTGACGTTGTCGGTCAGGTCGCGCCAGGTGCCGGCCACCCCGCGCACCTGCGCCTGACCGCCGAGCTTGCCCTCGGAGCCGACCTCG
>NZ_JBEZXZ010000344.1:0-5103 GCF_040638275.1 Actinoplanes sp. NPDC026623
CGGATCGACGCGTTCGCCGCCCGGATCAAGAAGGACTTCCCGGAAAAGTTCTTCCTCGTGCTCAACCACGAGCCGGAGAACGACGTCATCGCCCGTAAGGGCTCCGGCTGGGAGGCCAAGGACTTCGCCGCCATGTACCGCCACACCATCCAGCGCCTCGAGGCCAAGGGTGTCGACAATGCGATCAACGTGATGGCGTACATGGGCAACGAGAAGTGGATGGCGCAGTCCTGGTGGGCGGATCTGTACCCGGGTGATGACGTCGTCGACTGGATGGGCCTGGACTCCTACGTCTCCGCCGAGCGCGGCGCGTACCACTACGGCCAGTTCGCCGACCTGCTCGACCGTAAGGCCAAGAACGGTCCGACGTTCTACGACTGGGCGACAAAGAAGCACTCGGCGAAGCCGCTGATGATCGCCGAGTGGGGTGTCTACCACCGCGTCGGTCGGCCGGTCGACAAGTCGGCTGGGTTCAACAGTGTGCTGCCGGAGCTGGCCAAGCGGCCGGCGATCAAGGCGATCGTGTACTTCGACACCAAGCACGACGACCAAGGCGACCGCGACATCAGCATCGACAGCAAGAAGACCAGCCTCACCGCGTTCCGCAAGCTGGCCGCCAACAACCTGTTCAACGTCAAGATCGCCTGAGTCACCGCACGACCCCACGAGCCGCCCGGCGAACCTGCCGGGCGGCTCACCCGCATTTGAGCCAAGAGCCCCCTTGAGCCGTCGAGTGATGACGCTTGGAAGATCGGGAGCCTGCCGGCGTCAGCCTCCCGGCGGCGTGAGCGGGGTATCGGTGGGTGAGCTCCGGGGCGCCCTTGTCATCGAGGGCAGGCGCCGCCCGGCTTCACGCAGTTCAGCATCCCGCGGGCGATCTGCTGCTGATCCGGGAGTCGTCCACCGCGAAGGGCTCCGGCCATCGGCGACCACAGTCGTACTCGTGCAGGAGTCGCGGGTGCGGCGCTGATCGGCCGACCCCTGCGAGCGATTCCTCGACGGGACATCTCCCGGAGGGGAGTCGACGTGGTGGGACGCGGGGAGCCTGCTCTTTCCTGTGGTGTCAGGGCAGCCGACGCCGTCCCGCGAAGCCGAGGTCGAGGCGGTGGTACCAGTCCAGTGCGTCCTCGCCCTCCAGCCAGCACAGCAGCACCGGAACACCGTCCAGATCGGAGGGAAAGTCGACGAGCAGCGGTGCCACGCCCTTGAGCTCGGCCCCCGTCCGCTGCACCTCGGTCATCAGCTCGTTGAGCCGAGCCTCGGCGGCCTTCAGCTCGGGAAGACCACCGAGCTCGGTCGGTTCACCGCCGGTGGTCAGGGCGGCGGCCAGTTCGACCACATCAGCCCGGACGACGACGAGCTCGTCGAGCAGCGGCCGCAGCCCGGCCAGCTCGACCCGTGCCTGCGCCAGCGTGAACAAACCCATGGGTCAAGTCTGTCATCCCGCCGGCGCAGCTGTCTCCGCCGTCACCGGAGACGTCGATCAGCCACGGCCCCGCCCCCGCCCCCGCCCCCGCCGCTCTCGGCTCTGGCCGTCGGTCTGATCCGAACCGCCCAACACTGGCGACCGGGTGTGTCGTGATCGCCGTCCGGCCCAGCTGTCCCTGGGGAGTGTGGCCGTGCCGCCGCTGGCGGCTCTGGTCGTCGGTCTGATCCGAATCACCCAACACCGGCGACCGGGTGTGTCGTGATCACCGTCCGGCCCAGCCGTCCCTGGGTAGCCTGTCCGCCTGGCCCTCCGCTTCCGCGACGGGCCACGCGTCACGTCCCGCTCATCCGTGCTCTGCCGGCATTTGCACGTGGTGCGGGGCTTCGCGCCGAACCGGGCAATCCGTAAGGTCCACTTCGGGTCCGGTCTGATCCGCGGTTGCGCCGCACATAGTGTGCAGTCGAGCGCGCTGCGGGACGCACCGAGAAGCTGACCCGGATCCGTCCAATATCAAGATCCCCCGGCGTTGCCCCGATTGTGGTGATCTTGTGGAGCGGCGGCCACTGCGGCAGGGCGGTTCCGTAACTCAGCGGAAGGTTCCGGTTACCGCAATAGGTGATATCGATCGAATCAGCGAGGCGGAGGTCCAGGTATCACCCGCGCGGGGCCACGATCGGGGTGGAGCCGTTACGGTTGATTACTATGACGACCTACTCGGGTCCCGCAACACTGATCCTCGTCGACGGCGCACGCGTGGCCGGCATGGCCTCGCTCGGCACCAATCACCGCGGAGATCTCAACGGCTGGAGCGGAACCTTCCGCCCGGACCAGGTCAGCACGGAGCTTCGCAACGCGAGTGATGGGCTGCAACTGGAGTTGCCCTATGAGCAGATCGGCACGGTTGCCGTCACCGGCATCCGGCGCCTGCTCGCGACCCAGGTGCTGATGTCGCTGGTCGGTCGCGGACCTGCACCCTTCTGACGCCACAGCCGGCGCGCATGCGGGGAGGTCCTGCCCAGACCAGTCTCGACAGGACCTCCCCGCCTGCGCCGACCCCCCGGCGGCGAAATCCCCGATGAAGACGAGGCCCTGGCGCCGGGCGAGGCGGGTGCGGAAATCGGCGCGCCGTGCCTCCTCCGGTCCAGGAGTTCACTGAGCTTCGCGCGGGCCGGACTGCCGTTCGACACCCTGAGCCGTTCCGTCTCTCAAGCTCCTGGGACCGTTCCCACGGTGGTCGTTCCGCGCAGTGGTCCTTCCCCGCAGTGGTCGTTTCCTGTGCTGGCCTTTCCCTGCGGCTGTCTTCTTTCGTGGTCGTTCTCTGCGGTGGTCGTTTCCCGCGGCGGTCGTTTCCTGTGCTGGCCGTTCCCTGCGGCTGTCTTCTTGCGTGGTCGTTCCGGTGGTGGCTGCTCCGGCGGTGGCTTGTTCCTGCAGTGGCTGTTTCTGTGGTGACTGTTTCTGTGGTGGCCGTGTCGGTGGCCGACGGTGCTCGGCGCTGAGCTGGAAGCGGGTCATCAGCGCATCTCCCCGGCGAAACACCGGGCCGCCTCACCGGAATGTCGCGTGGAGCCGGCTGCGGCGATTCCCGGACGTGGGTCATCGGTGCGTGGCCGGGAGCCATGACGGGCGGCGTGCCGCCAGGCCCGCCAGAAGGTTCCCGCGCATAGCGTGGCGGCGCTGAGCCCGAGCGACCAGTGGATGCCGACGATGCTGCCGAAGAGTCCGACCGTGATGCCGCTGCCGAAGCGCAGGCCGTTGGCCGACATGCCGTAGACGCCGATGACGCGGCCCGGTTCGGCCTTATGGGCGGCGTGCCGCCAGGCCCGCCAGCAAGGTTCCCGCGCATAGCGTGGCGGCGCTGAGCCCGAGCGACCAGTGGATGCCGACGATGCCGCCGAAGAGTCCGACCGTGATGCCGCTGCCGAAGCGCAGGCCGTTGGCCGACATGCCGTAGACGCCGATGACGCGGCCCCGGTCGGCCGGCGGGGCGAGCAACTGCGCGAGGGTCTGCCCGATGGACATCGACGCCAGGTTGGCGACGCCGCCGATGACGAGCAGGAGCAACGCCAGCGGGTAGTTGTCGGAGACGGCGAAGAGCAGGGTGCTGAGGCCGTAGACGCCGGTGCAGACGACGGCGGCGGTCACGGTCGGCCGGAGCCGGCCGGTCGCTTCGAGCAGCACGCCGCCGATCACCCCGCCCGCGCCGTTGGCGAAGAGCAGGATCCCGTACGCCGTGCCGGCGCTGCCCGCGCCCAGGTCCTCGGCGAAGATCGGCATCGACGACTGCATCGAGGCGCCGACGAAGAACGAGCCCATCCCGCCCAGGATGATCATGCTGAGGAGGGTGCGGTTGGTTCGGATGTCGCGCAGCACGCGTACCGAATCGACAAGGCCCATCCGGGGGCGCGGGGTGCCGTGGTCGCGGGTGTGTCCGGTGAATTTCGTCCGGAACAGGAAGATCGTCAGCGGCAGGTAGAAGGCGACGTTGGCGAAGATGCCGGCGGTCGGTCCGAGGCCGAGCAGCAGCGCCGAGCCGACCACCGGGCCGAACAGGACGCCCAGGCTGCGGAAGGTGGCGTTGAGGCGCACCGCGCTGGGCAGGCCTTCGTTGCCGACGAAGTCGTGCAGCATCAGCTGCTCGGCCGGGCCCCAGAGGCATCCGGCGAGCCCGTGGAGCACCAGCAGCACGCACGCGGACCAGATCTCCAGGGACCGGTCAGCAGCAGGACGCCCCAGGTCGCGGACACGATCATGAACAGGGCCTGCCCGACCTGGATGACCCTGCGGCAGTCGAACCGGTCGGCCAGCGCTCCGGAATAGACCGAGAAGAGCAGGAACGGCACCCAGTGGCTGATCACCTGGAAGCCGGCCAGGGCGGGGGAGTGGAATCTCTCCCAGAGCACCCAGTACGTGATGACGTGCTCGATGTTGTCGGCCATCATCGCCATCGCCGCACCGAACAGGTACGGCCGGCAGTCCCGGTTGCGCAGGGCGGCGAACCGGGGCGCCGCCGGGGAGCGCGCGGTTACATCTCGGGCGGCAGACATGTCAGAACGGACCTCCTCGCAGAGCCTCCTCGACTTCGCCGCGGGCCGCGACCGGGGTGCCGCCGAAGGTGACCTGGGCCACCGGCCCGACGTTATGGGCGGGCGGAAGCGGGTATACGACCGCACGAGACGGGAGGACGGGAAGCCATGGGTACGGAACCGGAGCGTCTGGACCAGGACATCGCCGACCTGCAGGCACAGGTGGCGGAGTTGCGCCGGCGGATAGGCGGACAGGACTATCCGATCGATGCCGCGGAGGTGTCGCTGCTGTTCACCGAGGTGGAGGAGCAGGAGGCGATTCTCGCCGCGCTGACGGCCCGGCGCGATGAGATCAAGGAGCGGCCGGTCCGCTGATTCCGCCTATGATTTCTCGCGGTGCCAGCCCAGCGGGCCCGGGTGCAGGGTCCACCAGACGCGCCGCCACCAGGACCGCCTGGCCCGCAGCGCCTCGCTGTAGGCGACGGCCTGGCTGCCGGCCAGTTCGGCCTGCTGCTCGTCGGCCGAGCCCGGCGCGAACGCCGCCGTGTTGACCGCCGCGACCAGGCCGTCGAGCGGCGGCATCGCGTGGCCCGCTGGTGGCGCGGCGGCCCGCACCGGGCGGCCGGCTGCGTCCTGCGGGGCCGATCCGGT
>NZ_JBEZXZ010000345.1:0-5019 GCF_040638275.1 Actinoplanes sp. NPDC026623
GAGGGCGAGGCGCCGGCGCCGCCCCTGGGGGACCGTCGCGCTCTTCCTGAGCCCGGCACTGTTCCTGTTCGCCCTGCTGGTGCTCACCCCGATCGTGGTGGCCGCCTACGCCAGCTTCTTCAATTGGAACGGCTTCGGCTCCCCGACCGCGTTCGTCGGCCTGGAGAACTTCCGGCGCCTGCTCGCCGACCAGATCTTCATCGGTGACCTGCGCCGCACGCTGCTGCTGATCGTGCTCTCCCTGTGCATCCAGATCCCGATCTCGCTGGCCCTGGCGATGCTGCTCAACCAGCCGCTGCGGGGCCGGCGGGTCTACCGGATGCTGTTCTTCACGCCGTACGTGCTGTCCGAAGTGGTCACCGCGGTGCTGTTCACCATGATCTTCTCGCCCAACCAGGGCCTGGCCAACCATCTCACCCGGCTGATCGGGCTCGGCGACCTCGGCGCGACCTGGCTGGCCGACACCTCCACGGTGATGTACTCGCTGTTCTTCGTGATCTCGTGGAAGTACTTCGGCTTCCACACGATCCTCTTCCTGGCGGGCCGGCAGAGCATCCCGCCCGAGCTGCACGACGCGGCGGCCATGGACGGTGCCGGGCCGTGGCAGGCGTTCCGGCACATCACCCTGCCACTGCTCGGCCCGACCATCCGGATCAGCGTGTTCCTGTCCGTCCTCGGCACGATCCAGCTGTTCGACATGGTGTGGGTGCTAACCGGCGGCGGCCCGATCCGCTCGTCGGAGACCCTGGCCGTGACGATGTTCCAGGAGGGCTTCAAGCGTTACCACGTGGGCTACGCGAGCGCGATCAGCATGGTCATCTTCCTGATCAGCGTCACGTTCGGCCTGCTGTACCAGCGGTTCGTACTGCGCCGTGACCTCGAGGGCGCGATCACCACCATGGGGGACCAGCGATGATCACCAAGACGCGCTCCGCCGCCCTGCACGGGACCAGCCTCGTGGTCGGTGCCGCCGTCGTCGCGCCGATCGTCTTCGGGATCCTCGGCGGGTTCAAGGACAACGGCCAGCTGTTCACCAACCCGTTCGGGCTGCCGGACCCGTGGCTGCCGAACAACTACCTCGACGCGCTGTTCTCCGCGGCGTTCTGGCAGCAGGCGCTCAACAGCGTCGTCATCGCGGTGGCCAGCACGGCGCTGGTGGTGGGCGTCGGCGCGATGGCCGCGTTCGTCTTCGCGCGGTTCGCCTTTCCCGGCCGGGAGTTCCTCTTCACCCTGTTCGCGATCGGGCTGATGTTCCCGTTCGCCGTCGCGATCCTGCCGCTGTTCGTCCTGTTGCGGGGGATGGGCCTGCTCGGCAACCCGCTCGGCGTGATCCTCCCGCAGGTCGCGTTCGGCCTGCCGATCACGATCGTCATCCTGCGCAGCTTCTTCCGTACGATCCCGGCCGAGGTCGAGGAGTCGGCCGTGCTCGACGGGTGCGGGCCGTTCCGGTTCTTCTGGCGGATCCTGCTGCCGATGGCCCGGCCCGCCATCGGCACGGTCGCGGTGCTGGCCGTCGTCGGCAGCTGGAACAACTATCTGCTGCCGCTGATCGTCTTCAACGACTCGCGGTGGTGGACCCTGCCGCTGGGCGTGCAGCAGTTCCAGTCGCAGTACTCGGCCGACACCGCCCGCATCCTCGCCTACGTCACGCTGGCCATGCTGCCCTCGCTGGTCTGTTACGCCCTGGCCGAGCGTCAGCTCATCGGCGGTCTGACCAGCGGCCTCGGGAAGGGCTGACGCGCGCCGAGTGACCGTCAATCAGTTCGCCGTCTCATGAATCGAGGAATCGTGATGTCCATCCGAAAACTCGCCGTCGCGGCGGCCGCGGGTGTCACCGTCCTGGGAATGCTGGTGGTGATCCCCTCCGCCTTGGCCGGAACCGCCGGCTGCGGCAAGGCGCCCACGCTGACCAGCGGCACCCGCACCATCTCCAGCGGCGGCCAGAACCGTACCTACATCCTCCGCGTCCCGGACAACTACGACCGCAACAAGCCGTACAAGTTGATCTTCGGCTTTCACTGGCTGAACGGGACCGCCGCCAACGTGGCGAGCGGCGGCTACTACGGCCTGCAGGGGCTGTCGAACAACTCGGCGATCCTGGTCGCGCCGCAGGGCATCGACAACGGCTGGGCCAACACCGGCAACCGGGACCTGACGCTCGTCGACAACCTGACCGCCCTGATCGAGGGTGACCTGTGCGTCGACACCTCCCAGCTGTTCGCGCTCGGCTGGAGCTACGGCGGCTCGATGAGCTACGCCGTCGCGTGCGCCCGCCCGGAGGTCTTCCGCGCGGTCGCGGTGCTCTCCGGTGCCAACCTCAGCGGCTGCAGCCCGGGCACGCAGCCGGTCGCCTACCTGGGCATCCACGGCATCCACGACAGCGTGCTCAACATCTCGCAGGGCCGGTCGATCCGGGACACCTTCGTCCGCAACAACGGATGTACGGCGCAGAGCCCGCGCGAGCCCGCCCAGGGCAGCCTCACCCACATCGTGACCACCTATTCGGGCTGCCGGGCCGGCTACCCGGTGGAGTGGGCGGCGTTCGACGGTGACCACACCCCGGAGCCGGTGGACGGATCCACGTCGACAAGCGGCGCCCGGACGTGGGTGGGCGGCGAGATCTGGAAGTTCTTCTCGCAGTTGCCGAGTACCACGCCGACGTCACCCACCTCGTTGCCGACCGTCCCGTCGAGTTCGTGGCCCACCACAGAGCCGGGTGCGTGCACCGCCTCCTACCGGATCACCGGGCAGTGGCAGGGCGGCTTCCAGGGCGAGGTCACGGTGTCGGCCGGCGCCGCCGCGCTGACCGGGTGGCGGGTCGGCTGGACGTTCCCCAACGGCCAGGCCATCACCCAGATCTGGGGTGGTCGCAACACCGGCAGCGCGAGCGCGCCCAGCATCCTGAACGAGACCTACAACGGCAGCCTCGGCGCCGGGGCGTCCACCACGTTCGGCTTCCTCGGGAGCTGGACCGGCACCAACAGCGTGCCGTCGGCGGCCACCTGCGCGGCGTCCTGAACCGCCGCATGTCCTGATACAGGCGGATGCAAGCAGGAGGAGAAGGGTGCCGCCGGAGGGCGCCGGTGGCACCCTTCCTGACTTTCGTTCGTGATTGCGCATAACACTTTTCAGAAGTGTTCATATTGTGCCGCCACGTCGCGCAGCGCTTCGTAAGTTTCGGAATGATCGTGCGCTCGATCCTGAAAGTAATGATCACCTGCCAGATGCGAAGCTGCGTGGATCTTCAAACCTGCTGGTGAGAGGCACGGCAGTGCTGCGTCAACTCCTGTGAAGCCTCCTAAACTTCCGGAAGTTTACCGGGAACTATTGTTTCGCGGGTATTACCGTGCCAGCATTGCCAGATATTGAGGCACATCGCTCTCCGGCACGAATTGCGCGATCACAGATGCCCTCCTGTGCGGCGACTCCTCACCACCGCGCGTTCATCGCGCCGCGGCCGGAACGCGGAATACAGAAAGGAAGGCCCCCGTGGCAATCAATCCCCCCGCCCATTCCCCGGACTCCCCCCGGCGGCGGTTCCGGCTGCTGACGGTCAGCGCCGTGGCCGCCCTCGCGGGGCTCGGCGCGGTGATGGTGATGCCGGATGCGAACGCCGCGGCCGGCACCCTCGGCGCGGCCGCCCAGCAGTCGGGCCGGTACTTCGGCACGGCGATCGCCGCGAGCCGGCTCAGCAACGCGACCTACTCCACCATCGCCGGCCGCGAATTCAACATGGTGACGGCCGAGAACGAGATGAAGCCCGACGCGACCGAGCCGCAGCGGGGCCAGTTCAATTTCGGCTCCGCCGACCAGATCTACAACTGGGCCATCCAGCGCGGCATCAAGGTCCGCGGCCACACCCTGGCCTGGCACGCCCAGCAGCCGGGCTGGATGCAGAGCCTCAGCGGCAGCAGCCTGCGCCAGGCGATGATCGACCACATCAACGGCGTCATGGCCCACTACAAGGGCAAGCTCGCCGCCTGGGACGTCGTCAACGAGGCCTTCAACGAGGACGGCAGCCGCCGGAACTCCAACCTGCAGTCCACCGGCAACGACTGGATCGAGGTCGCGTTCCGGACCGCCCGCAACGCCGACCCGTCGGTCAGGCTCTGCTACAACGACTACAACATCGAGAACTGGTCGTACGCCAAGACGCAGGGCGTCTACAACATGATCCGCGACTTCAAGTCGCGCGGCGTGCCGATCGACTGCGTGGGCCTGCAGACCCACTTCACCGGGGGCAGTTCGCTGCCGGGCAACTTCCAGACCACGCTGTCGAGCTTCGCCGCCCTCGGTGTCGACGTGGCGCTGACCGAGGTGGACGTCACCAACGCCTCGACCAGCCAGTACGCCGGGCTGACCCAGGCCTGCATGAACGTGTCCCGCTGCATCGGCATCACCGTCTGGGGCGTGCGGGACAGCGACTCCTGGCGATCCAGTGAGAACCCGTTGCTGTTCGACGGCAACGGCAACAAGAAGGCCGCGTACACCTCGGTGCTCAACGTCCTCAACTCCGCCGACCCGAACCCGTCGTCACCGCCCCCGACCGACCCCAGCACGCCGCCCACGCAGGGCACCGGGAACCGGATCCTCGGCGCCCAGTCCGGCCGGTGCGTCGACGTGCCGAACGCGTCGACCAGCAACGGCACGAGGGTGCAGCTCTACGACTGCAACGGTCAGAGCAACCAGACGTGGACCCTCACCTCGGGCAAGCAACTGACCGTCTACGGCAACCGGTGCCTGGACGCCGCCGGTTCCGGAAACGGCTCGGCCGTGCAGATCTACAGCTGCAACGGGCAGACCAACCAGCAGTGGAACCTCAACTCCAACGGCACCATCACCGGTGTCCAGTCCGGCCGCTGCCTCGACGTCTGGGGCACCGGCAACGGCCAGCAGGTGCAGCTCTACGACTGCAACGGCCAGGCCAACCAGCAGTGGAACCTCAACTCCAACGGCACCATCACCGGTGTCCAGTCCGGCCGCTGCCTCGACGTCTGGGGCACCGGCAACGGCCAGCAG
>NZ_JBEZXZ010000346.1:0-4968 GCF_040638275.1 Actinoplanes sp. NPDC026623
GTGGGGTGGGGGGTGGGGGGGGGGGGGTGGGGGGGGGGGGTGTTGGGGGGGTTTTTGTGTTTGTTGGGTTGGGTGTTGGTGTTGTTTTTTTTTTTTTTGGTGTTGTTGTGGGTTTGGGTGTTGGGGTGGGGGGGGGCCCCGCCCGCGCGCCCCCCCACCACCGTGCGTTACACGATCACCGACCTCGGCTCGCTGGGTGCCGGCGACCTGAGTGTCGCCAAGGGCATCAACAACGCCGGAGTGGTCGTCGGTTACAGCAACCCGACCGCCAACACCGTGCACGGGTTCAGGTGGAGCAATGGCGTGCCGGCCGACCTGGGTACGCTGCCCGGTGGCCAGAACAGCTGGGCCAACGCCATCAACGACGCGGGTCAGATCGCCGGCACCGCGGACCGCCCGCCCCAGTTCTATGGATATCCGGTGCGGTGGAATGCTTCCGGTGCGATTGGCGACCTCGGCGGGACGATCGACAACGCGCTCGGCGTCGGCAACGCCATCGATCCGTCCGGTCAGGTTGCCGGCGGCCAGCGGCCGGCCGACTCCGAGGGCAGCCCGCTCGGCACGCTGTACCGGGCGGACGGCGTTCGCGTCGACCTCGGGCCGGGCCTGGGCGTGGCAACCGCGATCAACGCGGTCGGCCAGGTCGTCGGCGAGCCGTCCTACGTCTGGCGCAACGGCGCCGCGACGTTCCTGCCCGGCTTCCCCGGCACCGGTTCGACCCGGGCGACGGCCATCAACATCAGCGGGACGGTGGTCGGTTCGGCCGGCGCGGGCCAGAGCGACCTGGCGGTCCGCTGGGAGGGCACGAACCCGGTCAGCCTCGGCGGCGTGGCCGACATCCCGCACAACACGGCCAATGCCATCAACGCCGCCGGTCAGATCGTCGGCACCGCCGACCCGCTGTGCACGCCCTGCCCGGCTCCCCGCGCGTGGCTCTGGCAGGCCGGCGCGTTCACCCTGCTCGACGACCTCCTCCCGGCCGGGTCCGGCTGGAGCCTGCAACAGGCCAACGGCATCAACGACCGCGGTCAGATTGTCGGCGCCGGTCTCCACAACGGACATGTGAGGGCCTACTTGCTGACTCCGGCCTACAGCGTGTCGGTGAACTTCGCCCCGGCGGGCGCCGGCGTCCCGGTGGGATATCTGGCGGACACCGGCCTGGCGTACGGGCCGCGCGCGGGCGGGCTGGCCTACGGCTGGAACGTCGGCAACAACAACGCCCGCGACCGCAACTCCGCGATCTCACCCGACCAGCGGTACGACACGTTCAACCACATGCAAAAGCCGGGCGGCGCCATCCGATGGGAGCTCGCCCTACCCAACGGCCGGTACCTGGTGCACGTGGTCGCCGGCGACCCGGCCGCCATCGACAGCACCTACCGGCTCACGGTCGAGGGCCAGCTCGTGGTGTCCGGCACGCCGACCGCGAGCCGGCACTGGATCGAGGGCACGGCCGTGGTCACCGTGACGGACGGCCGGCTGACAATCGCCAACGGTTCCGGTTCCGTGAACGACAAGATTTCCTACCTCGACGTCACCAGCGGGTGATTCCCGGCGGATCGATGATGGCTCCGCAGGGGTCGCCAGGTCATCGACGTGCCACTATCCGCCCACCGGGACGGCGCGGCCACTCGGTCTCCCCAGGCAGGGTCGGCGACCTGATGCCAGCAGAGTGGCACCACGTCGAGCAGTACGCGAACAACCTGATCGAATCCGACCACACCCAACTCGCCCGAGGCATCTGACCACGCCGCACTGGAACTGCGACGTCGCCCAGGTCGCTCGGCTCGACCAGCCAGACGTTGCCCCAGGCCTCGTCGCGGCGTCAATAGCGTGGGATTTCGCGGTGCCCGCTCAGGCGCAGATGGAACCGCCACATCTCGATGCCGAGCTCGAAGTGTTGGCCGCCGCCGCCGTCGCCGTCAGCGGCCGGAAGGCATATCGGCGCAACCGCCGCGCCTATTGTCGCTGGGTACGCGAGTTCAGCGACGGCACCGTAACCGGCCCGGAAGCCGTCGACGAGTTGCAAGACCTCGTCGAGGAACAGCGCGAGCTTGTCAGCGACGTGTGGCCGTGCGAACCGGCTCCCTGCTGGGATCGGTCACGCTGGGCTTGCCGGCCGCTCCGCTGACCCCCGTTGTGCTGGCAGGAGCGGCGGTCTCCGTCGGTGAATTCACGTGGACCGAGTTACGAAATCGCAGGCAGACGGGCGGCGGCGCTGAGGCAAAGGTGGCTGCCTGCCAGATCGACCGCAAGGTTCGCGGGCGGTTCTTCAGGGACAGCGACAACGCCTTCGGCTCCTAGCACGACGGCGGCATACCCGTACAGAATGTAACGTAACGCTGTTTTCGTCGACGGGGTTCCGCGGTCGCGGACTCGTCTCCTGCCGCCCGTGCGACCGCAAGATGGTCGGCAATCCCCACCACGGCCGCCTCTATCACCGATCAAGAAGACTGCCTCAGCTCGGCTCGGCCTCACCGAGCGCCGCCACAGCGGATGACCGGCAACCATCTCGACAGCATCGCCGAAGCGTTCGACGGCCTGTTCAGCTTCGACGCTCACCAGCACGCCGCCGCTCAGACCGGACAACCCCACCAGACGATCACAACCGCGACGTCAAGATCGTGCGGCACCCTGCCCCGGTCGGTCCGCGCTCGTCGTCGGCCGGATCCCACGTTCTGTGCCGCCGTCGCTCCTGCGCCTCGGCGCGGCACCGCTACGGCGGCTCGACGAAGATCAGACCGCTCAGGTGGGGCCGCTGAGGTGGCTGGTCCCGCTGTTGCTGGCGCAACAGGGTCACCCCGGCGTGCCAGGGGTGCCCGAGTTTGGGTCCGTCGGGGGGCCGTGTAAAGTTCTCTCCTGTGCGGCCCGCCGGGCAGCCGAGTGTGGTTACAAAACCACAGGTCGGCTCGGTTAGGCTGGACCAGGCAAGTCCGGGTGGCGGAATGGCAGACGCGCTAGCTTGAGGTGCTAGTGTCCTTTATCGGACGTGGGGGTTCAAGTCCCCCCTCGGACACCAACTAAAGACACGATCGTTCGCCGGGGTGCAAACCTCGGCGATCATTGTTTCTGGGCCAGGCTGGTAGGTCAGCCGCAGGCCGATCCTGCTGTAGAGCTCCGCCTTGTCGCGCGGGTCGGCGTCTCTGAGCAGCCTGAACAGGTCGTTGAACGCCTCGGCGATGCTGTCGAGCTGGTCGCCGGTCATCCGCTGCGGCGGCGCCTCGGTGAGCCCGAGCCGAGCCTGAGCAGCCTTCTTGATCGTGGTGGTCTCGCCGATCCAGCCGGCGATGAGAGCCGGGTCGCCACCGGCGTCGAGCGTCCCCCGGTATCGGCCGATCTTGGCGTCGGCGTCGGCGATCGTCTGGCGCAGCTTGTCGATCTCGCCGGTGTTGTCATGGGCGGCGAGCGCTGCGCGGTGTTGGGCGTCGGCCACCCGGCGGAGGTTATCGGTCAGGGTGGCACCGGTGAGTTCCTCGCGCAGGAACCGGTCGATCGGGTCGGTGATCTGGTCCTCGCGAAGGTAGAGCGCGGGCGGGTGGCTGATCTGGTGCTGACGGACGTAGTCGCGGCTAGCCGCGCATCGGTAGTAGAGGCGCCCGTGGTTCGGGTTGCCGACCATCTTGCGGTCGCACAGGCCGCATTTGATGAGACCGCGGAACAGGTACGGGTGGCCGGTGTGGCGTGGCGCGCGTCCGGCGTCGCTGTTGGTGCCGCGTGCCTTGATGGTCTGCTGGGCGCGTTCGTAGAGGTCGGTGCTGATCAGCGGCGTGTGTGACTCGGTGCGCGACCAGACCCACTGGCTCGGGTCGTTCCAGCGGTGCCGGTTCTCGTGGCCGAGCGCGACGTCGTCGACGTCGATGAGGACCTCGTCGGTGCGTGCCCGGTTCCAGACCTGGCGGCCGGTGTAGCGCGGGTTGAGCAGGATGGCCCGGACCGCGGTCGTCTCCCAGACCTTCGTGTGCCGGTGCGGGTTACGCGCCCTGTCATAGGCGGACGGGCACACGATGCCGTCTTGCGTGAGGCCACGCGCGATCGACGTCATCCCCCGGCCGGCGACGTACTCCTCAAAGATCCGCCGAACGACCGGCTCGGTGACTGGATCCGGTTCGAGCCTGTGCAGCCGCTTGCCTTCCGCGGCCTTGCCCGGGTTGGGGTGTGGGCAGGCGTCGGCGATGCGGTAGCCGTAGGGCGGTCGTCCGCCGAGGTATCGGCCTTCCAACTCGGTCTGGGACTTCATCGCCGCCCGGACGCGAATCTTGATGCGGTTGCGTTCGCCTTTGCTCATGCCGCCGTAGAGCGCCATGACGAGATCGTGCGCGTCGGAGCCGGGGTCGATGGCGCCGCCGATCTCAGGCACCCACAAGCCGACGCCGTAGTGGACGAAGACGGGGAAGGTCATGCCGAACTGGCTGCCGTAGAAGGCGCGCTGCGGTTCGCCGATAACCACGGCCTCGAAGTCGCGGGCCGGGCTCTTGATCGTGTCGAGCAGCCGCAGCGCCTCGGGGCGCCGCTTCCACGGCAGCGAGCGGGACAGCCCGATGTCGAAGAACTCGGCGACGACCTCGCCGCCGGCCGGTTCGATCAGGCTGCGTGCTCGCGATAGCTGCCAGGCCTTGGAAGCCTGCGGGTCCTGCTGGTCCTCGGTCGACACACGTCCGTAGAAGGCAAACCTCATGTCTGCCGAGTCTTCCGGGCGCGGTCGATGATGCGCCACAGCACATCGGCGGCGGCGTCCGAGAGCGGGACTTCTAGGGACGTCTTGACCTGCCCATTCTCGATTTCCAGCGTCTTGCACGTTCGTATGCTGCGATTTCTCCCCTCTGAGGTCGGGTCGTCTGTGGTGATCGTTGGGCCTCCCTTCTACTCGATGGGTGATGTCCGCGCGGTCGTCCGTCCGTCGTCCGTCCGCGCGCTGATCTGCGCAGACGCGCGCGAGCGGACGGACGTCCGCGCGGACGATCGGCTCAG